>CAZSGR010000227.1:0-4831 GCA_964606185.1 uncultured Eubacteriales bacterium | reverse complement strand
ATACAAAAAGCAGGCCTGAATACACGACATACATGTTTCACGACTATACTAAATTACCGATTCTTTCTCAAGTCATATGGTCATATGGGGACGTTCCCCAAGGTACCATCTTAGCTTATTAATCCCTCTCTTTCAGCCGGTCATGATCAAGATATTGAGATTTAGATAGGCCTATTGGGCTAAGGTGGTACCTTGGGGAACGTCCCCTAAATAAAAAAAACGATTGCCCTTCCCCATCAAATTCTGCTAATCTACTGGAGATGCATTCATCCTCGCTGATGCGCACACAAACAATGTGAAAGGATAGCCAATGGCTGAAGATAAGAAACAGAAAAAAGATAAAGAGAAAAAAATAAAGGAGAAAGAAGAACGGGCTCAAGCCAAAAAAGAGAAAAAACTCGAGAAAGAAAAGAAAAAGACTGCCCTCGCCAAATTCAAAAAAGAGTCTAAAAAAGAAGAGCCACCTGCCAAGAAAAAAGAGAGTGAATCCGAAAAGGCTGCCAAACCAGAAGAAACTCCAAAAGAAAAAGCCAAACCGGTCGAGGAAGAACCCTTAAAAAAGGAAGAAGAGCCTAAAGAAGAGGGAACAGAAAAAGTCGAGGCTGCAAGCGAAGAACATATTGAAGAAGAAACTGAACCAGAAAAGCCAGCCGAAGAAGAAGTCCCGACTGAAAAAGAGCCTGAAAAAAAAGCTCCCTCAGAAAAAGAAGAAGAACTTCCAAAAAAAGAAGCTGAATCAGAAAAAGTTAAGGCTGCCGCTGTAAAGCCAGAAAAACCTGAGGAAGAAAAGACTCCTCCTAAAGAGAAACCGGAAAAGGAACTTCCCCCCGAAAAAGAAGAGCCTCCAAAAGAAAAGGCCGAGCCTGCAAAGCCCGAAGCTCCTGCTGCTGAAGAGGCAGAAAAACCCGCGGAAGAAAAGGCTCCTCCTAAAGCAAAACCGGAAAAGGAACTTCCCCCCGAAAAAGAAGAGCCTCCAAAAGAAAAGGCCGAGCCTGCAAAGCCCGAAGCTCCTGCTGCTGAAGAGGCAGCCCCCACTCCTGACAAAAAGGTCGAAGAAGAAGTTGCAGAAGCCAAACCTGAAGAAAAAAAAGAGGAAAAAGTTGAAGCTGTAATCGAAAAGACCCCGAAAGAAGTCGCTAAAGCTCCTGCCGCTGCAGAAGCCGAAGCCGCGCCTCCTGCAGCTCCTCCCAAGAAAAAAAAGATAAACAAAATGACACTGGCTGAAATAGAAGAAAAGTTAAATGCCGTAAAAAGCGCGATGGGAGGCATTGATTCCAAATATGCTCAACAGCTCATTCGAAGAAAAGAGTACCTGAAATCATTAAAATAATAGTATTTTTTAACTCCTGCTTTTATTTAAAATAATAGATAAATAAGGATTTACAATCCCCGGCTTTTTTGCTACTATTACTTATCATTCTTATAGGAGAAGATTTTGGTGCTGACAAAAGAGGAAAAATCAAAGATTATCAAGGCGAACAAGATCAATCCATCAGATACAGGTTCACCAGAAGTGCAGATTGCCCTTATTACCAACAGAATCAATTATTTAACAAATCATTTTGCTACCCACAAAAAGGACTTTCACTCCAGAACTGGCCTCATGAAAATGGTCGGAAGGAGAAAAAGACTTCTGGAATACTTGAAAAAACAAGATGCCAAAAAGTACGAAAACCTGATTAAAAAGCTTAAGCTCAGAAAGTAAGCGAAGGCCAGAGAATCAGAATGTCTGGAGAAAAAATCAACCTTGAAATAAACAACCGCAACCTGTCTATTGAAATAAGCAAAATTGGTAGACAGGCGGACGGCTCGGCTTTCCTTCGCTACGGAGACACCATCATGTTTGTCTCCGCCACTTCGAAAAAAGAAATGAAGGAACCGAAGCCTTTCCTTCCTCTGATTGTCGATTACAGGGAAAACACCTATGCGGCCGGAAAAATACCAGGAGGCTTTTTCAAGCGACAGGGAAGACCATCAGAAAGAGAAATCCTTGTTAGCCGGTTGATTGACAGGCCAATCAGATCACTTTTTCCCGATGGATATTTCTTCGACACCCAAATCGTCGCTCTTCTCCTCTCAGCTGACCTGGAGAATGAACCGGACACACTGGGAATCATCGGCGCATCTGCAGCTCTTTATTTCTCAGACATTCCTTTCACCACCCCAATTGGAGCTGTAAAAGTGGGTTATGTAAATAACACATTCGTCATTAATCCCACAGTGAAACAACTCGAGGAAAGCCCTCTCGATATGGTGATTGTGGGAACTGAAGAAGGAATCGTCGTAATAGAAGCTGGGGCAGCGGAGATCGAAGAGGAAAAAATCATCGAAGGGATTTCTCTGGCTCAGGAGACGATTACCCAAATCATAAAAGCTCAAAAAGACCTTTACGATAAGCTGCAAATCAAAAAAAGAGAATTCAGTGCTGAAGAAATTGACCAAGCCAAATACAAAAATATCGAGAAAGAAATTTCATCCTCCTTGAAAGAGGCTTTTCTGACTCCAATCAAGAAAGACAGAGAAAAGGAAGCTCAAAAGATTCTGGACAGAATGCTCGAGCCTATTCCTGAAGAAAACGAAGACGAAATACGTGAAACCAAAGAGATTTTCTTCAAGATTCAGAAAAAATTTATCAGAGATTTAATCGTAAACCAGGGAAAAAGATTAGATGGTAGAGGTTTCGACGAAATCAGGCCCATTTCCATAGAAGTGGGGATGCTTCCCCGGACCCATGGTTCAGCCCTCTTCACGCGAGGGGAAACCCAATGTTTGGCAACTGTAACGCTTGGCACTTTTGAAGATGTGCAGAGATTGGATGGGATTGGAGAAGAAGGCGAAAAGAGATTCATGCTCCACTACAATTTCCCTCCTTTCAGTGTGGGAGAAGTGGCCTTCCTCAGAGGTCCGGGAAGACGGGAAATCGGTCATGGCGCATTGGCAGAAAAATCAATCGTTCGTTCTATACCGACTGACGAGGAGGTTTTTCCTTACACAATCCGCATAGTCTCTGACATCCTGGAATCCAACGGATCTTCATCCATGGCCACCGTGTGCGGCGGCGTCCTCTCTCTCATGGATGCGGGAGTTCCTCTTACGATGATAATTGCTGGAATTGCGATCGGCCTTGTCCATGAGGATGACCGTCATATTCTCCTCACGGATATCGCCGGCCTCGAAGACCATTTCGGAGATATGGACCTAAAGGTGGCTGGAACAGAAAAGGGCATCACAGCCATCCAAATGGACTTGAAGACTCCATTCATTCCAATTCAGGTTTTGAAAGAGGCCCTTTTAAAAGCGAAGAACGCACGAATAGAGGTCCTGGCAAAAATGAGAGAGGTGCTTCCCCAACCCCGACCTGACATCTCACCTTACGCCCCCCGGATCATTAATTTGATGATCAATCCAGAAAGGGTGGGGGAGGTGATCGGCCCTGGAGGAAAAATCATAAAGAAAATCATCGCTCAAACCAATTCCAAAATAGAGATCGAAGAGAGCGGAAAGATCACCATTGCTTCTGCTGATACCGAGTCAGCAGAGAGAGCAAAACAGATGATTAGAGAAATCACAGTCGAAGCGGAAGTGGGTAAAGTCTACACTGGAAAGATTGTTCGTCTTGAAGAGTACGGCGGATTTGTTGAAATCTTGCCAAATATTGTCGGTCTTCTTCATATCTCTGAAATCGCTCATCACCGGATTAGGAATATCAGAGATGCTTTGAAAATGGGACAGACTGTCCGGGTCAAGGTCCTTGCTATCGATGAAGATAACAAGATTAAACTCAGCAAAAGGGCTTTGGAGCACAATTCCTCCCCTTCTTCTGACTTTAACCAAAACAGACAAAAAAAATCTCCCTTTTATCAAAATCGTTACAACAAAAATAAGTCTTAATGCATCAAAGATGCACAGGGGAAAATGAGTCAATTCTTCGCTCCTAAAAAAGGATTCACCCTGATCGAGATGATGGTTACTCTCACCCTTCTGGCTCTCCTGGCCTCTGCAATCTTTCCGTTGGCCAAGATGACTGTGAAAAGAGAAAAAGAAATCGAGCTGCGCAGAAACCTGAGGCTCATAAGAGAAGCACTCGATGCGTATAAAAAACTCGCTGATGAACAGAAAATCGAATTTGAAGAAGATAGTGAAGGATACCCCCCTGACTTGGAAACGCTGGTCGAAGGAGTCGAAGTCACGGAACAAGGATTAGAAGGAGAAGAGGAAAGAACAAGGATTGTAAAATTTCTCAGACGAATCCCCAAAGACCCGATGACAAATTCTTTTGAATGGGGATTGCGGTCTTATCAAGATGACGCGGATTCGGATGTTTGGGGTGGAGAGAATGTCTATGACGTCTACACAAAAAGTATGGGGACGGCGCTGGACGGTACTCAATACAGGGAGTGGTAAACAAATGAAAGGAAAACACCTGGATACCAAAGAAAAAGGATTCACTCTCATAGAAATCATAATCGTCTTCACTTTAATCGGAATTTTGGTGGGCCTGGGCCTCCCCCAATACACGACCTCTGTCAAAAGAGCGAGAGAAGTCATTTTGAAAGAAGACCTCTTTCAGATGAGAAAACTTATCAATCAGTATTACACTGACAAGGCGAAATATCCTGTTTCACTCCAGACCCTGGTGGATGAACAATACCTGAGGAGCATCCCCATAGATCCCATAACTAAATCTTCACAAACATGGGTGGAAGTGCAGCAGACTCTAACCGATGACGAGTTGATGTCATTCGATATTGAGATTGGAATCGTGGATATTCTCTCCGGGTCGAACGAAAAAGCTCTTGACGGAACACTCTACAATACGTGGTGATTTTTT
>CAZSGR010000226.1:0-4839 GCA_964606185.1 uncultured Eubacteriales bacterium | reverse complement strand
GCGACCACGGGAAGACGGCAGGCCATTGCGTCAAGGATGCTGCTTCCCATGCCCTCTAAAAAAGAGGAAAGAACGAATAAATCCAGAGAAGACAGAATCTGAGGCACATCTTCCCGGAAACCCAAGAAAAAGACAATATCCTTGACACCGGACTCCTCCGCCTGTTTGCTCAATTCCATGAACAGAGGACCACTACCGACGATAATGACTTTTATCCTGTCTGTGTGCTCTTTGAGGATTTCCGTCGCCTTGATTAAATACCGATGGCCTTTATTGTCAGAAAGATGCGCCACTATCCCAACCAGAAAATCATCAGGAGCAAAAGAGAGTTCACGGCGAAGATAATCACTGGATAAAGCTTTGTCATAGGGGGAAAAGTCAATCCCGGAAGGAATTACGACGATGCGTTCAGGATCGATCCCTCCATCAATCAGAACCTCCCTGACCTCTTCGGAAATGGCGATGATCACATCCACTTTCTTTTTGTACTTCTGCCGCGAAAAATAATTTTTTTTGAGAGGAAAAGCGACCCGTCTGGAAATGACTCGATGCGGGACTTTGGCTAGAGAAGCAGCCATGGAGCCGATGGACACAGAATGAGCGTCGTGGAAATGGGCCAGGAGGCAATTCTGCCGCCTCATGACTCTGGCCAGCCGAAGTGTAGCAAACAGATCGAATTCGCTCTTGATTTTGATGGGGAGAATGGGCAACTCCTCTTCCAAAGCCTTTTGATGAAGCGGGCTCTCAGACTGGACAGCCAAAACAAACGGAATCCCTCTTTGTTTCAGCCTTTTGGCGAGGAAAAAAGACTGCCTCTGTCCACCTCTCCATTCCTTGCCTGCATCAATATGGAAAAGGCTCAATTTTTTCTCCTTTTTTCCATATCTCTCTCAGCTTTGCGTACCGAAGAAAGATCGAATACCCATTGAGAACGGAAACAATAAAACCCGGATACCCGTCTAAAAAGCCGGCTCTCCAGAAAAACGATTTCGCAAACCTGAAAAACGGCATGAAAACCAGGTGATGCCACCTGCATTTTTTCCCGTTGACATAGAGCTTCTGGGCGCCGAGTTCGGAAAATTTGTTGATCCTATCCAGGTGTTCTGAGATGTTTCGGTAAGTGAAATGATGGATCGAACCGCTCAGCTTCTGGATTTTCCCCTCGATCACTAATCTCTCATGAACATACTCCCCTTCCCATCTCGCTCTATCCTTGCGGAAGAGGCGGAGCTTTCGGTCTGGATACCATCCTGAATGACGAATCCATCGTCCCAGATAATAAACCTGCCTCGGTATCGAGAATCCGCTGCACTCAGGCTCTTCTTTTTTGATCTCGATGATTTCTTCGCGGAGTTCGGGAGAAATCCTCTCATCCGCATCCAGGGAAAGTATCCAGGGAAAAGACGTACGAGTATTCGCATAATTCTTCTGATCCGTATAATCAGTCCACTTCCGCTGGAAGACTTTGCTGGTGTATTTTTTCGCGAGCTTGACCGTGCTATCAGTACTGAAGCTATCGACTACAACAATCTCAGAAACCAAGCCAGCCAGACTTCTCAAAGCAGGCTCCAGCCTCTTTTCTTCGTTAAAAGTGATGATTACAGCAGAAATTTCCACTGCCTCATCTTAGCACAATTTATTGAAAAAGGGGACAGGCTTTGACTTTAAAGCCAAGGACATTGGGATCCTTTCCAATCAAAATTCCCAATGTTTTCGGAGGATCAAGAATCTCTCCCAAATCCTTTCCGAAAAGCTCCGGGTCGATATCCACAGCACCCACGATCTCAAAACTTGTTTTGTCGAGCAGAGCTCGATCTGTTTTTCGGCCCATCACACCGCATCCGATGATTATGACTATGTACCTTTCCATCTGTAGTCCCTCCCCTTCAAATTATGAAATAAATCTATACGGCATTTTTCATATTTGCTCTAGCTGGGGCTTATCTGAGGAAGGGCTGAGATGAATGAGGAAGGATAAACAGAGCAGCTTCAGCAAAAAGAAAGGGAAAATATGTCAAAGGTAAGGATGTAATCCCCTTGAACTCAGGTGAGGCTGAATCCTCGTCTAAATAAATTATCTCACGTTAAACGATTGAACTGTACTGGATTTTAGGCCTTTCGTCGATTCTTGAGCTGTCATCTCTAAAGAATATCTTCCAGGCAGCATTTCGGGAAGATTGATCTCGATGAGGAGGACATTTGAATCTTCTTTTTTTTCTGCCTTTAGGACTGAAAATGACAATCGAGTTTTTTCTCCGGAGGGAAGTTGAATCAAGTGAGCAGAAAGCCCGATTTTAGGTTCTTCGATCTCTTTATAAGAGCAGCGCACAATTGCAAAAAGCTTTGAATTCCCTTTCTCCAGTGTATCCACGAGAGGAGAATGCCGGTTGGAAAGGAAAGGATAAATATTGGCTATAGAGAGAGGTTCACTTTTGGGTTTCTTTTTCTGTTCCTTTGAGGCTCTTAGATAAATCGCCTCTTTTTCAGGGATGAGTAATAAAGGTGGATACAGCCTCAGTCCGGAATCGAGCGTCTCGGGAATATCAACCGTGGAAGAAGCCACAGCTCCATCCCCTGTCTCTAAGTTCCTTAAAATTACCCGGCATTCATACTGATGACCGGGGGGAAGAGAAGAAATCATGTAATGATAGACTGTCTTTTCAGGGATTTTGAGAAAATTGATCTCTGCTCGACTCGAAACAAACATATCGTGCTTTTTATCGATTATGAAAGTGACCAGCTCTGTTTTTCTTCCTGCAACTTTTTCCATCATGGTTAAAGGGATTTTAGTAAGCAGGACGAAGTTAGATTCTTCTTGCGGGTAACAGTGAAGAGGGATCAAAGAAAAGTTAACCGGCTCTTGAAAATAAGGATTATCGGCCATAGCCAGATCGATGAGGTGGAGCTGCTTTTCGACTTCCGTGAGTTCGGTAAAAGGCTTTGGATTGAAATATCCTTTCTGCCCATGGATCTCGCACCCTTTCCTCTTCACCTCGACTTTAATATCATGATATTTGCCGTCCCATTCCTCGTCAATATAGTACCCGAGAACATAATAGTTGCTGGTAACACTCTGAATCTGTTCTGCGATCTTTTCGTAGTAGTCCACCGTGTTAAAGAATTGTCCTCCGGTGAGCTCAGACAGCATCTCCAGGGATTGGTCGGGGTAGGGCCCAATCATACTGACTGCATGCACAGGGCTGTTGGCTGCGGCAAATTCTCTGCCCATTTCTTCATAGTTTTCCCGAAGTGTTTGCTTCTCGCCAAACAGGAAAGACCTTGGAATTCCTTCTGAAAAGAAAATAACATTCTTGATTCCAGGAACAGACCGCATGGATTGGGCAAGTTCTTTAAGCCCATCGATAAAAGTTTTAGCCTGGAAAACTCGACTTTCTGTTTCTGGAGAAGCAGGTGGAGCCAGGTGTGTTACAGACAATCTGTGTTGTCCCACATTTTCAGGTCCTTCTCCCTTGCGTGCTTCGGTTTCTGCTCGAGCGCCTTCGCCTTCCAGGGTTATCTCCCCTGAACTCCTTATTCCCGGGCCTTGGACTCCCGTTATATTTTTAATCGCTTCCTTCACTTTTTCCATGCTAGAAGTGAAATACTCATGAAGCTCTAATCCGGACATCAAGGAATAAGACATGACTGCGACTTCATCGGTCGGTTGAATCTGAGTGTCAAGGAAATGACGGGCGGCTTTCTTTGATTTGGCGAGTTCGGGAGTAGCGAAGAACAAAATAAATTTCCGGTTCATTCTTGAAGAAATATCAAGCGAAGGAGGAAGCTTTGTCTCATCTATTATTTCTACAGCTTTCTTCTCGGGCTTAATGGGTTTCTCAGGAATAGCTTGGAGATGTTTTTCAAAGTCGGTGATCGTCTGGAGCTTTTTGTTATCATAGAGGATAAAGTCATCTTTGGTTAAGTCTGTGACTGGATTTCCCTGTTTATCCGTCACATGGACCTGAACTAACTTCAGAGTGACTACCACTTCATGCTGAAAGGCTTTCTGGGCTTTTTTTGCCTGAACGGATTCTGAGTTTAATCTGTGAAGACCTGGTTGAAAAAGAAAAGCCAACAATAAAATGATCGGAAAAATCTTCTTTTTCATAAGAACCTCCCAAAAACATAATCGTGGGACCTCAGTATTAAATTAATTCCACGGTTAGAACTCTGTTTAGATTGCTTCATGAAATTTCATAATAAATCGCTTACTTTCGAATTTTTTCGCTTTGTTTTTTAAATATATCGTTTTTGCTAGCAGAATAAATCCTCATATCCCATATCTCCGGCCCTCTCGATGAACACATCTCCTTTGACATAGCTTAAGCGGGCATAACTATATTGGTAGGAACCTTCCTCTTCAGCACACAAGACTGGAGAGGCTAAAAAAGCGAAACAGGCGAAAAGAATGAATGATTTTCTCGTTTTTCCCTCCATTTCCATTAAAATAAATGGCAAGAAATATGCCAACTTCAACTCCCCTGGAAGGCTGAAAAGGAGGAGCTCAAATCCTGTCCTTGATGCAGGACAGATGACAACTTATGGAGTCAATAGGGGACGTTCCCCAAGAAAGAAAAAGGGAGCAGGCTTTTTTTAAGAAGAGGGACATTCCCTGAAAAAAGGGATCTGTCTACTTTTTTATTGAACGGATTTAGGAGGAGGCAAATCCTTCATCACAACGAGTCCCGGAGGCGCTTCAACTGCCCGGGGAATCGTGTTCACGATAACGGCCACTGTCCCGACAACGGTCTTTCCATGTTCCTTGGCCAGGTTATCGATTTTCTGAGTCAGTTCAGGGTGACGCTTCCAGGGAAAAGAAAGTTCTTCGCAGGTGGAAAC
>CAZSGR010000225.1:0-4895 GCA_964606185.1 uncultured Eubacteriales bacterium | reverse complement strand
TGACACATTTCTAAAAAAAAGGGGCCTGTCCCCTTTTCTATGAGGCTGCCCCGCTTCGCCCGCAATGGCAGGAGAGAATGTTTGCACGGGTTGAAGGTTTCTTTTATAATGCAGGCAATAAGGACTCTTTCTCGATGAATGTTAACGTGTTCATAATCCTGTTTGCCGCCGCGCTCCTCTTCCTCTTCATATTCCTTATCTGGTTCCTGAAAAAAACCACCTCCAAAATTGACGAGATCAAAACATCCCGATCAGAAGACCAGGCGCTGACTCTCATGCAGCAGCAGATCGGACAGCTCACCCAGAACATCAACCAGCAGCTCCAGAACATGAGTTCCCAGTTCCAGAAAACAACCGGAAACATCGGAAACACCCTGGGTGACGTCAAAAAGGACCTGGGGAAGATGGAAGAAGTGACACGTGAAGTCCTGGAAAAGGCAAAAAGTATTTCAGGGCTTGAAGGCCTGCTCCGCGCGCCAAAATTCCGCGGCGGATTCGGCGAGCTCTTTCTGGGTGACCTTCTGGGACAAATCCTCCCTCCAGCTCACTACGAGCTCCAGTACAAGTTCAAGAGCGGAGAAATGGTCGATGCCATCGTCCGTCTCGGAAGCAGCCTCGTCCCTATCGACGCTAAGTTTCCGTTGGAAAATTTTAAGAAATACCAAGAAGAAGAGAACAAGAAAGAAAAAGAGGACCTGAAGAAAAAATTCACTGCCGATGTTAAAAAACACATCGACGGAATCAGCCAAAAATACATCCTCCCTGATGAGGGCACCTACGACTTTGCCCTTATGTACATCCCGGCAGAAAACATTTACTACGAAACAATCCTCAAGGATGAAAGCCTGGGAGAGGAACGGAGCATTTTTTCACTCGCCATGAAGAAAAGAGTCCTCCCTGTTTCTCCGAATTCCTTCTTCGCCTATTTACAGGTCATCGTGCTCGGCCTCAAAGGGCTTCAAATCGAGAAATCCGCCCAGTATATTTTTCAATCTCTGGCCAGACTCCAGGGTGATTTGGGTCGCTTTCGGAATGATTTTCAGGTTTTGGGCACCCACCTCATCAATGCAAAAAGCAAATTTGATGATGCGGAGAAGCGGCTGGATAGATTCTCAGGCAAACTGGAACTCGTCAGCGAAGAAAAACCGGAGAAACTGCCAGAGCCAAAATCCGGAAAGAAAAAGTCCTCTTAATCCCCACCGGCTAATTTTTCCACCTGTTTAACGCTTTCGGGAGATGCCATAAGAATAAGGACGTCATCCTCTTTGAGGACCTTCTCTTTTGGTGGATTAAACTCATAATCTTTGCTTCCACTCCTGCTCACGGCAACCAGAAGAGCACCCGTCTTCTCACTGATCTTTGCCTCTTTTATGGATTTCCCAGCCAACGGCGCGCTCTTCATGATGGAGACTTCCTCAACGCGAAGGACTTTCTTCCTTTCCCGGAGCATCATATCAAGGAAGGTCACGACGGCGGGACGGATCATTTCAGAAACCATCCGCATGCCGCCGATAAAGGCAGGTGAGACGACGGCATCCGAGCCAGCCTTAACAATCTTGCTGTGAGATTTGACGTCAATTCCTTTGGTCACGATGCGGATGTCAGGATTCAGACTTCGGGCAGTCATGGTTATAAAAAGATTAGCCTCATCTGTGGGGAGAGAGAGAAAAATCCCCCTGGCCCTCTTGATCCCCGCGGAGATGAGGATGTTGTCCTCAGTGGGGTCTCCGTGGACAAAAAGACCCTTTATTGAAGAAGAGAGCTTATCTATCTTTTCTTTCAAAGGCTCAATGACCACGAAATCTTTTTTTGTTTGAATAAGCTCCTGGATGACTGTCTGAGCCGTCTCATCGGTTCCACAGATGATGTAGTGATTTTTAAGCTTTGATATTTCTTTTTCCATCCTTCTTCTCCCAAGGAGGTTTTTCATCTCTCCCTCAACGATAAAACTGGTGACAGAGGAGACAACAAAGGCAATCGTCCCTAAACAGACAAGTATAAAGACTGATGCGAATATGCGAGCGCCCGGATTGGCGCTGATATCCTTGACTTCTCCATACCCGACTGTAGAAAGTGTGATAACAGTCATGTAAAGGCTGTCAACAAAAGACCAGTCTTTTCCTCCAAAAATCTTGAATCCGGTCATTCCAATTAAAAAGACAAGGAGGAAAACTGCAACCGAGATAAAGATTCTTCTTTTACTGCTTATCGGTTTCATGATTGATAATCGATGATGTGTGATGGAATCGCTTCCTGGGGATAGTGTTTGACTGCCTTCATTTCCCTGAGTCCGTCTGATTATAAAGGATAAAAATCCTTCTGGCAATAAAGAGGGAGAGAATTCATTATTGATGGTTTAATAATGTGACTGTCTCTATAAATCCTGTGAAGGGAAACATATCCAATGCATGAAAGGATACGGGGGCATAACCTTTACGGCTCCACTGCACAAGATCGCGAACATGAGTATCGATCGCGCAGGAGACAAGACAAACCCTGGGGGAGCCCACGCTGGAAATCCTCGAAATCACCTGCGGTTGGCAGCCGGCTCTCGGAGGGTCGATCAGGATGATATCCGGACATCCCAAATCATGTTCCTCCATAAATTCCTCTGCGGATGAGCAGACATAGGAGGCATCTTTCAATTCCATCTTGGCTGCGTTGATTCGGGCGCTTTCGATAGTTTTTTCGTGGCTATCGACGCCCAGAATCCGGCTCCCTTTTTTCCCTATGAAGAGAGAAAAGAGACCGACTCCACAGTAGACATCCACGATTTCGGCAGGAGGAGACTGAACACAGATGGACGTGACTATTCTCACCAGCTCAGGCGTGAGATGAAGGTTGGACTGGAAAAAGGCATCATAGTGGGCACAGATGTCCGTATCGAGCATTCTGTGATTCAAAAATGCATCGCCAAACTCTTTTTTTTGAGAGGGGACAGCGATTCCCTTCAGTGCGGAGATTTCAGCTAAAAGTGTCTGAGCCAATTCAGAATAGGGAAGGACTATCGAGCGTTTGACAGAGAGGGTGATGTGGGCTTCCTTCCGCCCATGGGTCAACTGGAGTTCAAAGCCATCCACAGGGAAGTCCTGATATCTTAAGGAAATGATTTCCGCAACCTGCTGAATGATCTCTCTTCCCCATTCAGGGAGTATCCACAGCGCCTCTTCATAGGGAGTTTCACCTTGAACCGAGTCCGTGCCTTTCAGTTCGATTTTTTCGTACCTGGGATAAATTTTAAACTTGGCCCGGTTCCGGTAGCCGTCCTTCACTGGTGAAGGGATGATTTCACTGCACAAATGACCATAACCGATGCCATCAAGAAGCCCTCGCATGACCGAAGTCTTCTTTTCAAGATATTTGCTGTAAGCTTTTTCAATCGTTTCAACTTGAGACATCGTTCAAATCCTCAATCTCCACTGGTTGAATCGTTGAAAAGAAGAGGGGCTGGATATAAATGGACTTGGAAAAAACTGGCTCAAACGCTTTCGCTTTTCTCAAAGAAATAAGCACCCAGGACGATCATCACCGTCGCAAATATCAGCAGCAGGACGAAGTTGTAAATCATTGAAAAAGAAGAAACTCCAATCAACGAAGCCCTCAAACCATCAACCCCGTAGGTGAGGGGGTCGACCTTTGAGATATACCTCAGCCAAGTCGGAAAATTCTCTATCGGATACAGGGCGCCGGAAAGGAAAAAAAGAGGGAATATCACAAAATTCATCACAATGCTGAACCCCTGCATGTCTCTCATCTTTGAAGCGAAAATCAAGCCCAGTCCGAGGAACGTGATCGAAATCAAGGTCATGAACACAAGCGCCAAAATTATTGACGAGACACTCACGATCTTGAATCCTATGATGCAAGATATGCCCAGGATGAGAAGGGCTTGAATCATCGTGGTCGTCGCTCCTCCGGCAATCCTTCCGAGCACAATAGAGACCCGGCTCACAGGGGCCACCATGATTTCCTTCAGGAACCCGAATTCTCTGTCCCACAGCACTGATAATCCGCCAAACATGGAGGAGAAAAGAATACTCATCCCGATTATGCCGGGGACCAGAAAGCGAATATAGTCCACCTCTCCCGATACTCCGGGAATGGCTAATCGTCTGAAACCCAACCCGAGAAAAGCGAGAAAGAACAACGGCATCGCCAGGGCCCCGATGACCCGAGACTTTGCCCTCATGAAACGCTTCATCTCCCGAAGCCAGAGGACATATATGGCGGCCTTGTTGAGAATCATCTCCTTCCCATTCTCCTTCCCATTCTGGCTCTGATCATCGCTAAGTTCCGTTCTGTCTGGCTGGCGTGTTCTTCTCTAATCGTTCTTCCGGTGAAGTGGAGGAAAACATCCTCGAGACTTGGTTTTCGCAAGTGGACACAGGTGACGTTGACTCCGTTTTCCCTGGCCGCGTGGATCAATTCGGGAATCCGTCTTTCCCCCCTCTCCATCGTCAAGCTCAGAGTCTCATCGTGCCTTGTCATGCTCTGGATCCAATCCAGGCTATCTATCCTTTCAATCAGCGCGTCAGGATTTCCCTCAATTTCCAGGGAAACTACATCTCCTCCAAGGATATCCTTCAATCGAGCGGGTGAATCCATAGCCACAAATTTTCCCCTGTCCATGATGGCAATCCTGTCGCAGAGAAAATCCGCCTCTTCCATGTAGTGGGTGGTGAGAATAATGGTGACTCCGCCCTCTTTATTCAATTTCTTTATATAATCCCAGATGTGACGTCTTGTCTGCGCATCCAGGCCGAGTGTCGGCTCATCGAGAAATAAAACCTCTGGCTTGTGAATCAATCCCCGCGCAATCTCCAACCTCCTTTTCATCCCTCCCGAATAGTTTTCAACAAGGACATCTTTTTTCTCTCTCAGCTCAACAAGCTCAA
>CAZSGR010000224.1:0-4952 GCA_964606185.1 uncultured Eubacteriales bacterium | reverse complement strand
GGGAGTGGAGGGGATTTATATTTGCTTTTTCCTTCATAATCTTCGATGCGGCCGGGATTAGTGGCAAGGAGAGCCACGGCTTTGGCCGCATCCAGCGCGCTTCCTCCCCCTAAACCGATGATCAGGTCCGGCTTCAGCTTGCGGACAATCTCTCCGGCCTTGTTCACGGTGTCATGCTTGGGATTCTGCTCGACCTCATCAAACACCTGGATTCCTGGACATTGTTCAAGGACTTTGTTGGCAATACCTGAATCGACGATTCCCCGGTCAGTGACAAGGAAAAGACTGGGTTCTTTTGAGAATTCTTCGATTATTTCCTTGAGCCGGGAAATCATCCCCGAACCGAAATATATCCGCGTGGGAACCTGGAATCTCATCAAAAAGAATCTACTTCCTGAAATCGATTGAATCCTGGTTGGCCATATCCAGCACGGCGACGAAGATGAGCTGAGCCATGTCCTCGAGAATCTCCGGAGTTATGGTGTCAATGTCGTCTTTGGTGACGTGATAGTAGGAACGAGAGCCAGAAACGCTGAAAGATATGGTCGGCACGTCTTTCCACATGAACCGGGCCGCATCCAGCCTCGGACGGGCGATGTTGGCAAAATAGGACGTCCGGATGAGGCGGTGGATGTATTTTTCGTTGGCTTTTTTGATGAACTCCCATAACTCGGGATAATTTTCTGCGGCCAGGGCGTTTATTCTATCTCCGCAGCCAACTCCATCCATGTTGATAAAACCCACGGTTTTTTCCAGGGGGACAATAGGATTGTCGCAATAATACTTAGATCCCACAACGCCCTGCTCTTCGGCACCAAACAGGAGGAACATCACAGAGCGGCGGGGCTTGATGGGGCATGTGGCCATGGCTTCAGCGATACCCATGATGACCGCATCAGACGATGCGTTGTCGTTCGCTCCAGGCATGAGTTCGTAGCAGAAGCCGAGATGATCCAGATGCCCGCCGATGATAATCAATTCTTCTTTGAGCCCAGGGTCAGAGCCTTCAAGGATACCGATGACGTTGTAGCCAATCCCTTCGGGGTGGTGTTCGGTTGTATTCTTTATGGTCACTGTTTTACCCGTGGCGAATGACTGGGGCTTTAAAGTCTTCCTTATCTTTTTGACGGTATCACTGTGATTCCTCCCGGTACCGGAAAACATATCCTCGACAACCGCTCTTCCCACATGTGAATAGATGAAATTCTTATCGTAGGAGTTATTCGGGTTGGAGATGGGGCCGTAGTTGTAAATCATCCCTTTGGCGCCGTGCTTCACGGCATTTTCGAGCTTATACTGATGGAAGGAATACGGACGCCACTTCTTGAAGAGTTCGGCATCATTAGTCGAAACAGGGGCTTCTCTTTCCATCAAGACGATCTTCCCCTTGACATCCACGCCTTTATAGTCGTCGTAACCCAGCTCAGGCGCGGTGGCTCCGTAGCCGACATAGATGACTTCAGCCGTCACTTCCCCCGAACCGGATGTTGCGCCGGGGATGAACTCATCCTCATAGCGGTAGTGCTTTTTCAGGACTGAATTTTTGTAAGGGATGTGAAGGTAAACCTCACAATCTTTGAAAATCAAGGTGTAGGGATTCGGGAAACCCTGGAGATAAGTGCCTTTATCTCCGGCAGGCTTGATTCCCCATTTTTTGAAATGAGACGCCACCCATTCCGCGCAGGCATTGTATTCTTTGGTACCCGTGAGGCGGCCGGCATATTTATCCGAAGCCAATTCCTTCACGTAATCGAAGAGCTTGTGGCTGGAGATGGAATGCAGACTCCGGAGGAGTTTTTGTTCATCCGTCAGTTGGGCCGGCTGGGCCTGGACAAGCAGGGCAAACGAAAGGACAAGATAGCTAAAGGCTAATACGAATGATAATAGTTTTTTACTTCTCATTCTGACCTCCTATTCACTTTTTCTTTCTTTATGTTAAGATAAATATTTGAAAAGTAAAGCGAAAATTATGATTCAGACAAAAAGAGCTGTCAAACTTGTCTCAATCTTCTTTTTTGTGCTCGCACTCTCTCCTCGAAGCCTTGTCTGTTCGCCACAGAACTTAGATCTCCCTTCAGGGAAAGAAGATCTTTTGTCTCTTGAACGGAAACTCTTTGAGTTGATCAATGAAGAAAGACAGAAAAGGAATCTTCACTTGCTCCGTTTTTCGTCAGCCTTAAGTCAGCTCGCCCGCAAACACAGCAAAGACATGGCCTCCCGCGGAAGAATCTCTCATTCTTCGACGGACGGCAGGTCTTACAAGGACCGCATAGTGGAAGAAGGATTTTTTTTCATAGCCCTTGGGGAGAACGTCGCCTTCAGCAACGGCTTTCAGCCTGAACTCATCCATGAAAAGCTCATGAAAAGCCCAGGACACAGAGAAAACATACTCGACCCGAGTTTCGACCAGGTCGGAATCGGTGCATTCCTCAAGAAAAATAAAGGTTATTTCATCACTCAAGATTTCCGCAGGTCTCCGGTTCTCAGGGATGAAAATGAAGTCAAAAGGGAGATTCAAAGAGACATGAATGATCTGAGACGGAAGAATTTTCTTGTCCCTCTAAGTTTCCTTCAAGACGCAGATGAATACGCTTATCGTTGCGCACTGAACATGATTAAAGACCGTCGCCCGCCCCCTTTACCCCCTAACTTCGGTAATACGCAATACCACTTTATCACATCGCCTGCTCTGGAAGATATTCAGCCTATCTATAAAGACAAAATCCTGGACGAAATCTATGAAACCGCGGGATTGGGCGTGGCTTTCAACCGGAACACAAAATATCCCGGCGGAAGCTATTTTATCGCTCTCCTCCTCTTTCCTGAAAACAAATACAGGAACATGAGCGATACAGATGTAAAACAGGTCACATTCCGAAATATTAATGAAATAAGGGAGAGAGAGGGTCACGGTTCTCTTCAGGAGGATAAAACGCTTCTCTCTCATGCCGAAAGGACAGTAAAAAAAATGTTCCCGAACGGATCTCTTTCACAGACCATACTTCCCGAATTGCCTGAAACGACTTATTTCTACTTCATTACAGAAGACCCAACTCAGTTATCCGGAGATACCAAGGAACATATTAAGCAAAAAACATTTAATTATACAAGAATAGGGATAGGAGTCCTCTTCGGGAAAAATGAGAAATTCCGGAAAGGTGCCTTTTGGGTATTACTTATTTTTGGGAAATGAGCTGGATTATTCACGAGTCGAGGTTGCTGCAAATGCGAGGCGTGGTTCATGAAGCTGTGGTTTACCACCGCGAATGGGCCGCAACAAAGCAGATGTAGTGAGATCGGCTCGCCCGAAGGGGAAAAGATGCCGACTTTAAGAAAATGGGGACTGTCCCTTTTTTTAGAGGAGTATTTAAGAAGTCGGCCGATTTTATGAATAATTCAGGGGAACGAATATGACTAAGATAACACGAAGAAATTTTTTGCTTATCTCGGGGATGGGCTCGGCTTCAGTTTTTGCTCGGGCGGCCGAAAGCCCTGGACCTCCATTAATCAAAGAAACAAAACTAGCTCCAAATCCTCCCTATGATCCGTGGATAGAGCTCAACCTGAATAACATGACCTGGAATCTCGGGCAGATAAGAAAGACAGCCAGAGTGAAGGTTATGGCTGTTATTAAAGCCAACGCATACGGCCATGGATTGGTAGAGGTTGGAAAACACCTGGAAAAAGCCGGCATCGATTTTCTCATGGTGGGCAAACTCCAGGAAGCTCTTCTTCTCAGGGAGAAAGGTGTCTCTGCGCGCATCCTCAATTTTGGACCTTTCCGCAGTGAAGATGCCGAAAAAATCATCCAGAGCAATATTTCCCAGTCCGTCTTTGATGAAAAGGTCAGAAGCCTCAGCGAGACCGGAATCAAGCTCGGGATAAAAGCAAAAGTGCATATTCATGTGGATACAGGCATGGGACGGATGGGGATCCAGCACAGAGAGGCCTGGCCTTTCATTCAAAGTGTCTCTTCATTAAAAGGTATCTTCATTGAAGGAATCTCGACAACCCTGACCGAGGATGATGAATTCGACCAGGAACAGCTCAACCGCTTTCTCGAGCTCTGCCGTGAAGCCGAAAAAAGAGGCATGTCATTGGGCCTCAAGCATGCCGCAAGCAGCGACGGAGTTCTGGACCTGCCGTCCTCTCATCTTGATATGGTGAGGCCGGGAATTGCGATCTACGGCTATTACCCTTCGGAAAAGACACAGAAGGAAGACAGGCTGGGTTTGAAACCGGTTCTCCAGATTAAAAGCCGTGTGGTGACAGTCAAAGCTCTCCAGCCTGGGGATTCTATCACCTACCATCGAAAATACACCGCGCAAAAAAAGGAAAAAATCGCAATCATTCCTGTCGGGTACTCGGACGGCTATCCGCCCAACGTCATCGGCAAAGCATCGGTTCTCATTCGAGAGAAAAGATATCCCTTGATTGCCGCTGTAACAGCCAACCACTGTATTGCCCTCCTCGTAGAGAACTCTCGAGTATCCCCTGGAGATGAAGTCGTGCTTCTCGGTTATCAGGGAACAGAAAAAATCACGGCAGAAGAGATTGCCGGATGGGCCGGGGTCTCCGCCTATAAGACACTGATCGCCCTCAACCCTCTTCTCCCCAGAATTGTAGTCAAAGAATAAAAAAGGGGACAGGCCCCTTTTTCAGTGGGGACTGCCCCTTTCAATCCTTTTATTAATAGCGAGAAGGATTGTCCCCTTTCTTCAACTGAAAAAGGCCTGATATACTTACACATAATTCGGTAACGCTTTTTGGCTGTCATTGCGAGCGCAGCGTGGCAATCCCATAAAAAAGATATTTTTATTTCCGTATTGACTTCATTTCACTCTACGAGATTGCCACGCTTCGCTCGCAATGACATTATTGGAAAAGGAAAAAAGTAGCCTGTCCCCTTTTTTGATTGATTTGGGGTATCAATTCTGATATGTTGATTCCGC
>CAZSGR010000223.1:0-4972 GCA_964606185.1 uncultured Eubacteriales bacterium | reverse complement strand
TGTGATTTCTTTGACTTCATTTTCATCTTCTTCCACCCAGATTTTGACTTCAGCTTGAGGATTATCCAGGCCATAATCTTTCAACTCTAGGGGAGGGTCGATGAATTCTTCGGCTTCAAGGCTCTCGATTTTCCGAATGAAAGTCTGGACCTTGCTTTTATCCGCTTCCTCCTGGACAGGAGACTCAAAGTGCCAATTATCTTCCTCATCCTTCGAAAGTTCCCAGTCACTTTCTCCCATTTTTAAGCGAAGACGGTTGACTTCCCAGCTGTAGAAATTCGCAACCTCCTTTTCCCTCAGTTCTCCAACCTCTTCTTCGAGGTCGGAAAGGAAGGAATCTTCGGCCTCGATAATCTTGGAGGAGAGAGAAGAGGTGGCATAGAGCTTGTCTTCCTGTTTTTGGAGGAAAAAAGTGATTTCCTGGTTTTCCAGGGTTAAGGTCAGCGTGATTTCGTAGTCAGGTCGTTCGAGTCTTAATTTATTGACTTCCTCTTTCCCTTTCTCTTCAGCAACAAACTCCTTTGCCTTTAGACCCGAAAGAGAATTGAGTATTCCGCTGATTTTATTTTCTTTAGCGAGAGCTTGAACCGGTTTGTTGAAGAACCATTCCTCTTCCTTTTTTTCCGCTTCCCAGCGGATTTCCTTTGCCCGCAGTGCAATACTTTTCACATCATCTGTTTCAAACCTGAATATTTCCTTCTGGCGGAATTCGAAGAGGCTTTTCTCCATCGTGCTTTTGAGATGGCTGGGGATGAGCACTACCCGTGTCTCATCCTCTCTTTTGGCGAAGAAGGTGTTATCCAGAGGATTCTCAGCGCCTATGAGGATTTTAAGTGGCTTTTCCCTGTCTTTAAACCACAAGCTGATCTCCTTTTTGGGGATTTCGTATTTCTCGACATCTTCGGGTTCTTCTTCTACAACTCTCTCTATCCTGAGGTCCGAGAAGTTTTCAGCCAGTCGGTCTACCTCAGACTTGTCCGCTTTGGCTTCAAGGGGTTCAGTGATGATCCATTCTTCTGTATCTTCATCCTGAGGCTTTTCGAATGTGATTATTTCATCTTCCCTTTTCAGGGTGATCTTCTGGACATCGTCAGAGGAGAGGGCAACCAGTTTATCTTCCTCATTTTCTCCTCCTTTGCCTTTGAACTCTTCAAAAAGCAACACAAAAGCCAGCAGGGCCGCGAAGGCAATAAAAAGAATGATGGTTTTTTTGAATTTCATAGGGACCGTCTCCTCACCCAGACTGTGATTCCTGCGACAAGCACAACTAGCGGGAGAATGATGACTGAGACAAAGAAGAGGATTCGTCCCTGGGTCGCTGTGAGCTGAATTATTCGTGGCGAGGCTGTTTTCGCCTGGATGGAAATGAGGTCCGCTTCTTCAGCCAGCCAGTTGATGGTGTTCAGGAAGAGATTCCCGTTGCCCGAGAGGTTATAATACCGGTTCGTGGCAAAATCTGAATCTCCGAATACGGCCAGGCGGCCTTCCTGTGTCGGGCTTTCCTCCAGTTCCTCTTCAGGGATGGCCTCTTTTTCCTCTTCGGCTTCTTCTTCTGTTTGTTCCTCAGGTTTTTCTTCCTTGGTCTCCACTGTAACCACAGCGGCTATAGATAGGGGACCGGCCACATCTTTTTCTTCATTAAACGTGACTTCTTTTTCTGCCAATTGCCTTTCAGACCAGGAGTTGGTGCTTGTTTTTGCCAGGATTGTCGCTGTAACTCCTGCAGGTTTGTCCTCGGTCTTATTGATAGAGCGCGCAAACGGGAAGAACGTGGCAAAATTGAATTTTTCTGTAATTGGATGGAATTCGTAGCCGGTCACAACAGGCATGAAATAGTCGCCTCCCATGAGGCGTGAGACAGTATCCACTATCAAGTCGTCTTCCAGTTGAATGCCGTATTCGGCGATGAAGGAATTCAACCCAGGAGCGGTTTCCGGGTCGACCATAAAGAAAACTCGTCCTCCCTTGCTGATGAAATTCCGGATAGTTTCCAGCTCATTCGGGACGAGGTTTTTTTGTGCACCCGGGATAACAAGCAAAGAGCAGTCTCCGGGAAAATTATCCGCAAGAGCCAGGGTCAGCTTTTTAACTTCGTATGCGAGTTTTTCCAACTCTTGCTTGGCCAGAGAATAGCCTCTCTCCTCACTGTCCTCGATGCTCGCCTCCCCATGCCCCTCGAGGAAATAGAGCACTTTTTTCCTTTCCCTTGAGACCTTAACGATGGCGTTAGTCAGGTCTTCTTCGATTGATGTCGTGATACGGCTTTCCTTGTCCCCGCTTTCCAGGATAGTGGTTCCGTCTGTTGTGACATCGTATCTTTTGACCATCCCGGGATTCTTGTCGGGGTCGATAAACTCAAATTTAATCTTTTTAGAGTGATAGGCATAGTTTTGCAGGAGATTTTCCATCTCGTTTTTGCGGAAATTCCCTTCCAGGAAGAAGCACATGATATGGACATCATTTTTCAGGTTTTTAAGAATCTTGACGGATTGATCTGAAAGACTGTGGAGTTTGGCTTCAGTAAAATCAAACCTGTGGTGATGCCGGGCGAAGAAATAATTGATGATCACCAGAATACCGATGACAAGGACCACAACAACGATCATGTTGCTTGAATAGATGAATGATTTGCGTTTGAAGCCTTGTTTGAGGCTGGAGATGTTGAGGATGATGTAAGCGGCCAGAGCGGCCACTCCGACGACTCCGATGATGAGAGCGATGTTTTTTCTGTGGGGCCAGATTCTCAGAGAGATTATTGAAATAAATATCAGGGCTAAAGCGATGTAGTTCAGGTATTGTTTGATTTTTTCCATTTTTACCTCCACCTTCTGGACTGGATTACTGAATGTGTGAGAAAGAGACCGAAGAAGATAAAGCTGAAATAATAAACAATGTCTGTTGTATCCAAAATTCCTCGTGTCATGTCGTCAAAGTGCTGGAAAAAAGAAACATAGTTCAGAACATCTTTCCATATTCCACTCGCCGAGCCAGCCGCCCAGTTCAGAATCCAGAAGAGGAGAAGAGTGCCAAAAGTCAACATGGCGGAGACAACCTGGTTTTCTGTGACAGAAGAGAAGAAGATCCCTACGGCAATGAATGCAGCACTCATGAGGAAGAGGCCCAGATAGCCGTTGAGGACGGGGGCGAATTCCGGGTTTCCGTACGCAAATGTGAAGAGAGAGAGGATGCCAGTCAGAAGAAGCATCACGAGGAGCACAAAAAGGGAGGCGAAGAATTTGCCCAGGATAATCTGGTTTATAGAGATGGGAGATGTGTAGAGCAGTTCATCTGTCTGTCTCTTCTTTTCTTCGGCGAAAAGCCGCATGGTGAGAAGAGGGATTGTGAGAAGGAGTATGATGCTGATGTTATGGAAGAGAGGAGAGTAGACCATTTGATTGATGTTGAGCTGCTGGATTGCTTCCGGGTATCTTGAGGCCTGCATAGAATAGGAATTGAACCACAGGATCAGACTGTAGAAGAAGAATCCGACCAGCACCAGGAATACAGTGGTGACCACGTACGCGATCGGAGATGTGAAGTATGTTTTGACTTCCTTTTTGGATATCGCCCATATGTTTTTCATTGCCTCGCACCTCCTGAGATAACACTGAGATAGAGTTCTTCGATATTCATGGCCAGAGGCCTCATTTCGATCAATCCCAATTCTTTCTCAACGATGAGCTTCGTTATTTCATCCCTCAGATCCATTCCTTTGCCCCATTCGATGGTGAACTCGTCAACATCCTGAGAGATTTTTGCCACTCCGGGGATTTTTCCCAGAAGAGAAGGGATTTCCTTTCCGTGCTGTCTGAGCTTTATGACCACTCCTTCTTTTTCCTTGAAAGAAGCGGTGAGCTCTTCCAGGGAGCCTGAAGCCATCAGGTTTCCCTCGTTGATGATGACCGCCCCGTCACATGTCTGGGTCATCTCTGCTAGGATATGAGTGGAGAGGAGAATAGTGTGTTCTCCCTTGAGAGACTTGATGAGCTTTCTGATCTCGATAATCTGGGCCGGGTCCAGACCGATGGTTGGCTCATCCAGGATAAGAACCTGTGGGTCATGGATGAGAGCCTGGGCGATCCCCACTCGCTGCTTGAAACCTCTGGAGATATTCTTGATGAGCCTCCCTCTGACCGATTCAAGCCCGCTGATCTCGATGGACTTTTCCACGGCGTCTTTCCTTTTGGGCGAGGGTGTTTGTTTGATCTCTGCGACGAAGTTCAGGAACGAATGAACCGTCATTTCAGGATAGAGGGGAAGTGCTTCCGGAAGATAGCCGATGCTCTTTTTAAGCTCGTTGGGCTGCTGGAAGACATCGAACCCGGCGACAGAAGCTTTGCCGTCAGTGGCAGCGAGATATCCAGTAAGGATTCTCATGGTTGTGGTTTTTCCTGCGGCATTCGGTCCGAGAAGTCCCCAGATTTTTCCTTTTTCCACTTTAAAGCTGAGGTCTTTTACAGCCATCAATTCTCCGTATTTTTTAAAGAGATTCTCAACTTCAATCATTATTCATCGTCCTCCTTTGTTTGAGAGGTTTGAGAATGAAATGTAACCTATTCTTTTTTATAAAAAATAAATATTTTTAAATAATTCGTATGAGATAGCCACGCTTCGCTCGCAATGAAACTCTGGATTCATCCTCTCACCTTATGAGATTGCCACGTCACTTCATTCCTCGCAATGACATATAAATGGGGACTGCCCCCAATTTTCCTGTCATTTTTTTTAAGTTGGATTTTATATGATTCAATAGTTCAATAATAAACCTAATTTCAATCTTTGCTTTTATCGTTTTATTTATTATTAACTCCATTATCGTTTATTTATTTATTATTAACTCCATCACATCAGTTCTGGTTGCGGGATTCCAATGAGAGAAAGCACGCCCTGGAGAACTTATTTGATGATAAAAATTGTCAAAATGCGGATGTTTTTAATTTATTTGTTTTTCTCGGCTAGAATAGTGTAGAGA
>CAZSGR010000222.1:0-4975 GCA_964606185.1 uncultured Eubacteriales bacterium | reverse complement strand
AGGACTTTTCTTTTGCCGCAACAAATGGTATATTAAACAGTTATCATTTGGGTATAGGCTTAGTACGAATGCATCGCTGTTGTGAAGCAGTACAGTGCCAAAGCCATGGTTGGGAAAGGAGAGAATAGCGCAGAATTGCAGAAATTTATGAACATCAAGTATTGAATTTTCTTTAGGCTTAAGCTGGATTTTTCTCTTTTGCCATAAGCCTTTTATCAGGCTAAATCCTAAAAATCATAGTTTAATTAAGGAATTGAGTCTAAGGTTAAAAGGAATACAGATTTCCATCAAAAAGATTTATTCAATGATAATCATCCAGATTCTCAAAAGGAAGAAATAATGCCAAAGCAAATGATAACGAAGCTTAATCGGAGATGGCTGGTTTATCTATTAATCACTGTCATATGTGTAATGATCCCCGGATTTTTCTCCAGTCTCGTCCATGCCCAGAGTGCTGCAGTGCGAGAATTCAGCCTGCAATCTGTCCAGAAGTATGCTGTCGATTACAGTTATGAAACCAAGAGGTCTCAGCTGGATATCCTGGCGGCTCGAAAGAAAATGAGGGAAACACTCCTGACAGGATTTCCCCAACTTTATTCCACTATTGACTACATGAACAATCTTGAACTGGCGACCGTGTTGATCCCGAATATCTTTGAGGGAAATTTTGATGAAAAGATCCCGGTCCAGTTTGGTACCCAGCACAATGCGAGTGTTAACTTTGTCTTAAACCAACTCGTATTCAACGGGAGTTATATCGTCGGCCTCAAAGCGTCGAAAATCTACAGTCAACTGGCGGACCAGAATCATGAGAGAACGCAATTGGATGTCCTTGAGACTGTCACTAACACCTATTATTTAATCCTGGTTGCTGAAGAGAGTGAAAGGATTCTGATTTCGAATATCGAGAATCTGGAGAAAACCCATTATGAAATCCGAGAGAGATACAAGGAGGGTTTTGTGGCTGAAACGGATGCCGATCTTGTCCAGATATCAGTGATAAAATTGAAAAACAGCCTGCAGACGATCGTCAGACAGAAGGAGATCGGATATCAACTTTTGAAGTTTCAGATGGGGTTGGACCTGAATGAACAAATTGTGCTGACGGACAAATTGGAAGATATTCTTCAGCAGATAGATATCTCGGAAACAGGGGGTGCCGAATTTGATTTCCAGCAGAATATTGACTACAAACTGCTTGAGACACAGGAAAAGCTTTCGGAAATGGCCTTGAAGAACGAAAAAGCTCAATATTATCCTACGATTTCGGCATTTTACTCGTTCCAATGGAATGCGTTCCGTGATGCGTTCACTTTTTTTAATTTCAAAGAAGATTGGTACCGCACGCAGGTTTTGGGTTTAAATATCAGTATTCCGGTATTCAGAAGCGGTCTCCAGAAAGCGAAAGTCGCTCAGGCCTCCATCGCCCTGGAACAGGCCCAGAACGCGAAAATTCAGGCATCTCAGGGTTTAGCTGTGGAGGCGGCCAGTGCCAGATCGACCTTGGATTCTGCGTATGAGAATTATTTGAATACAAAGGAAAATGTGGAATTATCCAAAAAAGTATACGACACAACATTGATTAAATACAATGAAGGAGTCGCCTCCAGCCTGGATTTGACCCAGGCGAATGATAAATACCTGGTGGCTCAGTCCGATTTCATTCAAGCCATGTCCGGACTTCTGACAGCAAAGAATAAATTGGACAGGCTGAATAGTAACTATCAAACAATGCAAGCAAAGGACGAATGATCATGAAAAATTGTAAATACTTGATTCTATTGGGGATTGGATTAATTTTGGCCGCCTGCGGCCCTCCAAGTGAAGAGGCGCAGCTGGCGCGGTTGGAAAGGCAGAGAGAAGTCTTGACGGAAGAGATTGAGATGCTGAAACAGGAAATCGCTCAAAAGGCCAATCCAGCCGCAAAACGCGAAAAAGTTATGAATGTCGAGATTTCGGAGGTAGAGAAAGGAATCTTTCGGCATTTTATCCAGGTGCAGGGCATTGTTGAATCAGACAACAACGTTCTGGTTTCCCCACAGTCTTCCGGAATTGTCAAAAAGATCCATGTCCAAGCCGGCATTAAAATCACCAGAGGAAAGCTTCTGGTTGAACTGGATGGGGCCATTCTGGAAAGCAGTATCGCTGAAGTGGAGAATGGATTGATGCTCGCCAATACGATTTTTGAAAGGCAACAAAGATTGTGGAACAAAAATATCGGCAGTGAGATCGAATTCCTTCAAGCCAAGAACAACAAAGAAGGTCTGGAAAAGAAATTGGCGACTTTAGAGGAACAATACAAAATGACGAAAATTTTTGCGCCTTTAACCGGTACGGTCGATGAGGTTCTCATCAAAGAGGGGGAGATGGCGGTTGCTGGAATGGGGGCCGTTCGAATCGTACAGCTGTCCAATCTGAAGATTAAAGTCGATCTCTCAGAGATATACATTTCGCGGGTCAAAAAGAATGATCCCGTGCATGTGGACTTCCCGGTTACCGGGAGAGAATTCGATCTTCGTGTCAATGCCGTCTCCCAGGTCATCGATCCGAATAACCGCACTTTCCAGATCGAAATGAAGATTCCCAAATCCGAAGCCGGAATCAAGCCGAACATGCTGTCGGTTTTGACAATCAATGATTACACAAATCAGGAAGCTTTGATCGTTCCGCTGAACATTGTTCAGGAGACAGGGCAGGAACAATTTATTTTTGTGGCCGAGCCGATAGACGGAGACTGGATTGCGCGACGAAGGTCGATCAAGACCGGATATAGCTATAACGACCGAACCGAGGTTCTCTCCGGGCTTCAGGAAGGCGAGCATGTGGTGACGTTCGGGTATCAGAATCTGGCCGATGGTCAAAAGCTGGCTGTGGTTTCAGGTGCAAAGTAAACCTTTTAAGAGAAGGCCTTAAATTTAACAAAAAGTGGACAAAAAATGAAATTTAGAGAATTCAAACTAACGAACCTATCGGTGGCGAACAAGACAACTATATACATATTCACAGTGATTCTGGTGATATTCGGGTTTATGCAGTATGATGCGACACCCAAAGAAAAATTTCCGGAAATCGTTTTCCCCTATTTCATGGTCAGCACCATCCATCCCGGAACATCGCCGGCTGACATGGAAAACCTGATCACCCGGCCGATAGAGAAGCATCTCAAGGGTATCGATGGCGTCAAACACATCAGCAGCAACTCGATCCAGGATTTTTCCTCCATTTTTATCGAATTTGAACTGACCGCGGATGAAATGCAGGCGTATCTAGATGTGAGACAAGCGGTCGATGATGCCCGGGCAGAGCTTCCTACTGATCTTTTCAGTGAGCCCGAGGTTACCAGGATTGATCTCTCTGAGATCCCAATCCTGTTCATCAATCTTTCCGGTGATCTTGGATTGGTGAAGTTAAAAAAGATTGCCGAGGACCTTCAGGATGAGATCGAAGGCCTGGAGGAGATCACACGTGCGGATATCGTGGGGGCGCTGGATCGGGAAATCCAGATCAATGTCGATCTCTATAAGATGCAGGCCGCAGAGCTTTCCTTTTTTACGATTCAGAATGCCATCGCCTCTGAGAATCTCACCATTTCCGGAGGACAGGTCGATACGGATGGCATTCGGAGAAACCTCAGGGTGGTTGGCGAGTTCACGAATATCGACCAGATCAGAAATATCCAGCTGAGAAAGGGGATCTATTTAGGAGAGATTGCGGAGATCGTGGACGGGTATGCGGATAGAGGGAGTTATTCGCGTTTGAATACCCAGGATGTGGTCACGATCAATGTGATCAAGAAAAGCGGAAAAAACTTGATCTATGCTGTCGATAAGATCAAGGATATCGTTAACGAATACCAAAGGACCGCACCTGAGAACTTGATCATCACCATGACAGGGGACTCCAGCACTCAAACGAAAAACAGTGTGAATGACCTGTTCAACACAGTGATTCTCGGATTTATCGTTGTCGTCTTTGTGCTCATGTTTTTCATGGGAGAGACAAATGCCCTGTTTGTGGGGATCGCCATCCCGATGTCCATTATCATCGCATTCATTTTCATTCCGGTTATTGGCTTCACCATGAACATGGTTGTTCTCATGTCCTTCATCCTTGTTCTCGGAATTGTCGTGGATAACTCGATAGTTGTCGTGGAAAACGTCTACCGCCATTACACGACTACACCGGACCTCTCTATCGCCGCCGCCTCCAGACGCGGAGTCGGAGAAGTCGCCATGGCCGTTTTCACAGGCACACTGACGACCATGGCTCCCTTCTTTACGCTTATATTTATGCCTGGAATTCCGGGAAAATTCATGTCCTTTATACCTTACACTGTCATCATCACACTGACGGCTTCCATGCTGGTGGCTTACATGATCAATCCCGTTTTTGCCGTCTCGTTCATGAAAAGACCTTCCAATGACGACATGCAGAGAGTCCGTGGGAAACTCAGCTTGAAAAGAATCCTCATCCTATCGGCGGCTGCTGTCCTGGCTGTGGTTTTTTATGCGGCCGGGAAGATGCTTCTGGCTAACATCCTGACATTCGGCGTCCTCCTCTATTTTCTCTTTAAATTTGTCTTACGTTACCTGATCGCCAAATTCCAGGATCATGTCATTCCCCGAATGAAGAATGGATACAGGAAAACTCTGTCTTTTCTCCTCAGAGGGAAACGTCCGTACGGAGTCATTGGCGGAATTGTCGTTCTTCTCTTCCTGTCATTCATCCTTCTGGGTATCAGAATGCCACGGGTTGTGTTTTTTCCCAGCGGTGACCCGAATAATCTCCAGGTTTACATCACTATGCCCGAGGGCACTCATATCGATGTGACAAACAATATCTGCAAGCAGGTCGAAGAAAAGGTCTATGCTGTTATCGGTCGCAACAATCCCGATGTGGAATCAGTTGTTTCCAACGTGGCTACTAATGCAGGAGCCGGATTTTTTGAACGCTTTTCTCAGGATAAGCTGGCTAA
>CAZSGR010000221.1:0-5091 GCA_964606185.1 uncultured Eubacteriales bacterium | reverse complement strand
ATCAGCAGAAGACAGTGATTACCACTGGGCTGTTCAACGGTAAATCCGAGCTTTTGACCGTTCTGCATCAGAGAGAAGACAAGCTGCCACAGCCATGGCCACGCAATGACCCAGACGCCCGAGCCAGACGATTGGCCGAAATCATGTCCCGCACAGCCTTCAAGAGGACAGCTGTTGTCGCACTGGATGCAAAGGAGGCCATTTATTTCGCATTTTCGGATAAATATGAAATCAAAATGTACTCATCCGAAGCGAAACTCAAGCGCATGATCAGGTCGGCGCTTCCTTTACGACCGGTCACAAAAAGAGATCAAGAGGATTTTCTAAACATATGGGTGCCTAGGGATATTTCCACCTGGAGTACAATAAACGAAAAAATGAAGCAGAAAATCAAGAATCTTATCCGGTTTGCTGCAACAAAGCCGGCGTTTCTGGAAATCATCCCTATGGACAATGGTTTTATCATGGTATTGAGAGACGGAGAGTTCGGACACAACGCTTTAATCAATATTTTCGACTCCCAGGGACGATTCATCATCGAGAAGGATCTCCCCTTTCCCATCCGAAACGGCCTGTCAAAAGGAGAGAATCTGTATACAGTCTTTGAAGATAAGGATGGATACAAATTTGTGAAGCGCTACCGTTTTCGATTCATCAAAGACACCCAATGACCACTATGAAAGAGCTTCCTCATCAGTAAAAAGGAAGATCTTTTTTCCCTTTTCTCTAGTTGACAACACGTGCACATGGAGAAAATGTATAAGAGATTTATTATGGGGCAAAATATCTGATTAGGCGACTTGTTTATCATTCCCATGCTGCATCGAAAAGAGCAGTCAGCTCAAGCCTTCTTATACCGTAAATACAATAAGACCAGGCTAATCGACATCAACAGCGTAGACGGAAATGCCGAACCTATGCCTAACGGAGCGATAGCGACAAGAAAGATGATTCCGCCCACAATCCCCAATAAAAAGAGCTTCCTTTTCATTAACATAAAAATTCCCACCAAAATCTGGCCTGAAGCGATCGAGGAAACGATTAATGCCGCGTAGGAGCTGAATACGCCATTAATGAATTTTTGATAAAGACCTACCGCACCTTGACTATAAACTAAATATGCTTGTGGATTTGAAATCACAGTATATAAATTGAATATTCCGGCAAGTATGAAGATAATTCCCCAAGCCACTTTTCCAATTTTGGGCCATTTGTAGCAGACGAAGATCAATGAGAAGGTAATGACATGAGTGATAGTATAAGGAAACCAATTGTTCTCTAAATTCACCGTTCTCCTTCCTCACTCAATTCATTAAAGGAATTAATAACCTATAAGAAAAAGAGAGTCAATCCGTTAAATAGCCACAACCAAACTTAATAATAGGATGAATAACCAAAAAAGTAATAATCTTGATATTGTAATGCTACTTGAATCAATTCAATTTTTATCTGATTGAATGCGGTCTTAATAAAGAAAAGGAACGTATCATGTAATAGTAAATGTTCTATCACTCGTATCTCAATGATTCGACCGGATTGGCCCATGCGGCCTTCAGAGTCTGCGAGGCAACAGCCAGAAACGCAGTGAACACAGTAACGAGCAGCGCAAATACATAGGTGCCGGCGTTAACATTGGTGAAAAACACTAGACCGGTCTGTAGAACCTTTTGCCACCCAAAATACACGAGTCCCAAGGAGATGACATTCGCTACCCCGACCAGGATTAAGAACTCCTTGCTTATTTTCCACATGATATTCATCGATGAAGCACCGAGCACTTTTCTGATCCCGATCTCTTTTGTCCTCCTCTCTACCAAATAAGTGGCCAGCCCCAACAGGCCCAGGCTAGAAAAGAGCACGGCTGTCAGTCCGATCATATTCATGAAATCCGCAATTTTGGTGAGAAGTCCAAAAATATTCTCGGAAAACTCTGTCAAAGTCTGGCACTCAAAAGGACGATCCGGCATCAAACCCTGCCACTGCGCCTTCATGAATTCACGAAGATCAGGAAACCTGTCCAAGGAAGAAAATTTCACCAGCATGATATTCAAGTTTTCCTGCTCTAAATACAAAACCGCGGGCGGGATTTCAAAACCGATATCCGCAAACAGAAAATCCTTCACGACGCCGATGACTGTACCGGTCTGGTCTCCAACTGTTAACTGTTTCCCGAGTGAATTCTCCCACCCCAGTTTCTGGACGGCTGTTTCGCTGAGGATAAAATTGTCTCTGTCCGCAAAATCTTTTGAGAAACTCCTTCCCTGCTTGATTTGCATCTCGAGAGCTTCAATAAAACCGTAATCGATGCCATACGCTTGCATGGTCAACGCCTCATCCTCGGGCACATCCGGGAGTCGTACGGGCTGTTCTGGTTCCCAGACAATGGGCACATTTCCAGCTGCAGAAACCTGAACAACATCCGGATGGCGGGATATCTCGGTCTTTAACACCTCGAGTTTGTTTCGGTCTTCCTTTCCAAGTTGAATCACGGCCACCCGTTCCCGGTTATACCCCATATCAGCCTCCCACAAGTTCCCGAACTGATGCTTCAATATGCTGGCACTGGCAATAAAGATGACGGAAAACGCGAACTGGAACACGATCATGACTTTACTGCCGCGCTTCTTTTTCCCTCTGGGTTGGTAGCTTTCTTTCAAGACCTGCAGCGGCTGGAAACCGGAAAGAAAGAAGGCGGGATACAAGCCGGAAAAAATCCCGGTCAGGATTGCCGCCACCACCAGATATTGCAAAAGAAACGGGTAGTTCCATATGGAGTTAGAGACCTGTGGGGTGAAAGAGACCAGCGCAAAATTCCCCATGTATGAATAGAAAATCGGGTGGATAATCTCATAGAGAAGAATGGCGACTGGTATGGCAATAAAAGAGAGCAACAAGGATTCGCCTAAAAACTGGACTATCAACTGGGTCCGCCTGGCTCCGACCACTTTGCGCAGTCCGATCTCTTTTGTCCGGTGCATGTACCTCACTGTGGAGAGATTAATAAAATTAATGCTGACGATAACCAGCAGCAGAACTCCAATGGAAAGAGTGACATAGACACTGATGGGATTTGAGCTCGCCATGAGAGAGGTGATGTGTCTTGATTTCAGCCGGAAATCAAGAAAGGGAAAAAGATACATTTTCTGCGGCGATTCCGGGTAATTCTCAAAGTACTTGGCCAGAAAAGTGGGAAGTCTTTCCTCAAAGCGAGCCCGGTCAAATCCCTCAGGAACCAACAAGAAAGTCTCTATGCGGTTAAGCGTCCAGTCATCCAGAACGCCGGAGAGAGCCCTGCTGGTTTCCATCGAAATCAGGAAGTCGAAGCGGATAGATGAAGTTCTGGAGATGTTCCGGGTGATACCCGTCACTTTCACGTTTACGTTTTTATCAAGCGTCAACACTTTACCTATCGGATCCTCTTCTCCAAAATATTTGAGTGCCGCAGCCTCCGACATGACCATCGAATACGGCTCTGCGAGTGCGGTTTCCGGACTCCCTGCGGCCATTTTAAAGCTAAACATGGATAAAAAGCCGGGATCAACGAATAAAATGTTGTTTTCGAAAAAACTTTCATCCCCCCGTTTTAAAGTCAATCTCCCGCCTGGACCGACCCTGACCACATCCTCGATCTCCGGAAATTCCATGCGCAAGGCCTCGGCAACAGGTCCGGGGGTAAAAGCAAGATGTCTTTCCTCTTTATTTTCCGATAGGACGACCTGGACAACGCTGTATATCCTGTCTGCGTTTTCATGAAATTTATCGGCATTGAGCTTCACCCCCGCCAGGAGGGCAAACAGGATGAAACCAGCCATTCCTACGGCCATTCCCACAATGTTGATCAAGGAAAAAGCTTTCTGTTTTTTCAGGTTTCTTAAAGCGATTAAAAAGTAATTTTTAAACATGATCGATCTCCTGTAATTTTTGCACCAGCATGAATTTGGCAAATCTTGCATGAAGCTTTCCTGCGGATTTGGCCAGATGCAGGATCAAAGGCAGCATCATAAGCCCGGCTACAGAGACCAAGGGGATGGACCACACCGGAGGAAAGACCGGCTGGCTGAAAGTGATCAGCGGACGGCCAAGACCCCAGTACCACAGGGGATAAAGAAAACACTTAAGGGAAAAAGCGGTTATGCTGGCTGTGATGACAAAATAAAGAAGGCCAAGGGGAAAACGGAGGATCATGTAAGCCAGAGCCTTCCAGGTGTGGGATTCAACGACCAAGGCCCTGAACTTTTGACTCCAGGTCAAATCCCTCTGCAAGAACAAGGGCCGGCGCGGCATGCGGAGGCCGAGCAGCGCCTCGACGATCCGCCCTTCTACGAGGGCTATCCCGCGGATGGAAAGAAGAAACAGGCCGGTCACAGGAAGGCCGATGATCAGTATCAATGTAAAAAAAGAGACGGTCGTCCCCAGAAGCGCCCACATCCCGAATATGCAGCCGGTAATTCCTGAAAGCAGCATGTAGAGAAACGCGCCCCAAGCCTGGGCGTCCGAAACCACTCCAAAGAACTTCGGCCTTTGAGGCCGGGTAATCCGTGTTTCTGAAACCGCCAAGGCCGGCCGCACCCGGGATTCGATTTCTTTATACGCGGATGCGACTTCAGAAGGCATGCCATATCTTTCAACCAGAGGCTGGAGGGCCTCCTCTTCCGAGATACCGGGCACGTTATCAACAGACTCTTCAAGGGCGGTCCTCAAGTGTTCCTCAGCATCAGACAGTGCATCCTGGATGAGGGCCGAGTCACCGCCTTTAAGCTCTCTTTTGAGTTTCTCTAGATATTCTTCGATATTTTTAAACATGGTCCCATCCTTTAAGTTCTCACGAGCATTGATTTGGCGTATTTGCCGTGGACCTTCCCCACCCATCTGGCAAGATGAAAGGTCAGAGGCAGGAGAAAAAACCCGGCGATAGAGACAAACGGCAGGAGCCATACCGGAGTAAAAACATCATCACCAAACAAATCCAGAGGGATGTAAAAAACAAGCTCCAACACAGGGCTCCCGATGAAGCTCAGGGAGGTCGCAAAAAGAAGAAGAATCCCCAAAAAATAGATGAGTCCCAGTGGAAATTGAAGAGCCAAATAGAGC
>CAZSGR010000220.1:0-5101 GCA_964606185.1 uncultured Eubacteriales bacterium | reverse complement strand
TTTCGTGGATTTTAGGCATGAATTAACTTACACGATTTGATAGAGAATCTTTTTATTTTATGATTTTTCTTTCGCTTTTTGGTTTGGTATTCTTATCAAAAACCTCTGAACGTTTTGCTCCATATCGATGAAATTATCCACTTCCTCCACCAGCTTCTGTGCACTCGTTTTACCGAAAGCCAGAACTTCCACGTAGCAGCCCAAGGCATGCTTGAGATGCCGGACTAGAGGAACAAAATCGCCGTCTCCGCTGACAAGCACGATCGCATCCAGCTTGGGTGCGAGCTCTATCATGTCCATGGCGATTCCGATATCCCAATCGCCCTTCTTGGCTCCTCCGAAAAACACCTGGAGGTCTTTCGCCTTGACTTCATATCCCAAGCTTTTCAGCGCCTCAAAAAAATTGGCCTCGTCTTTAACGTCAGCCTTGATGACATAGGCAATTGCACGGATCAGCTGTCTCCCCCTGATTGCCTCCCTGAGGAGTGTCTTGAAATTGACCTTGGATTTGTATATATTTCGCGCAGAATAATACATATTCTGAACGTCGACGAAAATTCCGACTCGCTGTTTCCCGTAAAGCTCAGGAGTTGATTTTTTACTCATTGATAACCTTCCTTCTTAATCTCTTAATTTCTTTTTCGATGGCGAACTTGAGGAATTTAAGATCATAATTCTTATTCCTGAATGACAATCCCACTAGCTCCCTCTATCACTTCTCCGATCACCCAGGCTTTGAGCCCTGTTTTTTCTAACATTTGGAGTGCACGCCGAGCATTCTGTGGCCCCACGATCAAGACCATGCCCACCCCCATGTTAAACGTCCGGAACATCTCTCTTTCATTTATCCGGCTTCTCTCTTGAATCTCTCGGAAGATCGCCGGAACAGACCAGGAGCCCTTCAGAATCTTGACTCCCAATCCGTCGGGTAAAACCCTCGGAATATTCCCGATAAAACCGCCGCCCGTGATGTGGGCCATGGCTTTAATGCGGATTTTGTCCTGGATTTTGAGAACCGTCTTGGCATAAATCTTCGTCGGCCTCAATAATTCCAGACCGGGTTTTCCTTTCAATTCTTTTGGTGAAAAGATTTTACGAACAAGAGAAAAACCATTGCTGTGGAGTCCGCTGGAAACGAGGCCAAGAACTTTGTCACCCTTGCGGCAGAGACGGCCGTCAATCATCTTTTCCCGGCTCACCACGCCCACACAAAAACCGGCTAAATCAAGCTTATCTTTCTCATACATTCCGGGAAGTTCAGCGGTCTCACCACCGATTAAAGCGCATCCAGCCTCCCGGCAGCCCTTTGTGATTCCCTTCATCAGCTCAACCAGTCTTTTCTCGTTCAGTTTTCCGCACGCGATATAATCGAGGAAAAAAAGAGGTTCGGCTCCGACTACTACAACATCATCCACACACATAGCGACCAGATCAATCCCGACCGTGTCGTATCTTTCCAGCATTTCGGCCAGCAAAAGCTTGGTGCCCACTCCATCTGTCGAGGAAACAAGAACAGGATTTTTTATTGCCTTGAGACGGGGCATGAAAAGGCCGCTGAAACCGCCGACTTTTCCCAAGACTTCGGGTCGACCGGTTTTCTTGATGAGGGGTTTTATCCTTTTGACAAACGCATCCGCTTTGTCTATATCCACACCAGCTTTTTTATAAGTCACTGCAGCCATGCTGTCTCTCTCTTACATCAAAACACCTGATTTATATCACCGCTTCTCCCTCAAGTCAATCAACGGGGTCAGACCGTAAGCATTTCCAAATCCTTGATAATGAAGACGGATGGAAATGTTTTTGGAAAGAGCCGAAGCGACCTTGAAGATTTAGCCTTCTTGAGCCGCCCTCAAGGGAAGCCTTCCGGCCGGTCGAAATGTTTGAGCAGAAGACAATCAGAGGGAGATGTGAGATGATAACTCGGCTATTCCTTTGGAGCTTAACGTTGACGTGCGCAGTTTTGAGACCGCCGCAGAGGGCGGTGAAGGAATGGCGTTAAAAATCTGAAGGGAGCTGGGGGATTTCTAAAAACATTCTTTCATCACGAATTTGGAAACGCTCCCGGTCATACCCCGCGGAGGTGGGCGATCATCCTGGGCACAGCCAGAGGGACGACATCCGGAAGCATGTGCGGCATCAGGTTGTTCATAACTTTAGGCATCAGATTCGGCATCTGCTCCAGCATGTAGTCAGGCATGGGGATACGCTCAGCAATCCGGTCCAGCATGGTGGGCATCACTTTAGGCATCATGCGGGGAAGAAGCCTGGGGAACAGGATGGGAAACACCGGCTTCATCAAAGCAAACATCGCATCCCCCACGAACCCGAGCTTCCCGATAAACCGCATCATCTTGCCCATCCCTAAAGGCATGGCATTGAGCAGTTCTGGCCACATGGTGGACATCAATTCTGCAAAACCCTGCGGCGTCATCAAAGCGATCATTCCCTCAAAAACAGCCCACTGTTTGGCGACCTCAGGATTCGGGTCCTTGAATTCCTTTCCTAAAGCTCTGCAGGAAAAAGCCGCCAGGTCATGTATCTCCACCGGAAGGTTTTTCTTGTCTTTGGAGACTCGCAGCTGAAACTCACAGCACGGACACAGGGCCAGAACTCCATCTGCCTTGATTTCCTCGGCTTCATCCAGGCGGGACTTTCCAATCTCATGGGCAACAAGTGGCTCCTTTAAGAGAGTCAGCACACTTCCACAGCAGTGTCCTTCCTGGCGGTTATGGGCCATTTCCTCGAACTGGATCCCCGGAATGGCCTTGATCACTTCTCTCGGCTCCTCGTAGACACCGGAAACGCGACCGATATGACAGGAATCGTGCCAGGTGACTTTCTTGTTGATCGGATTGGTGAACTTGAATTCTCCGCTGCGGATCTTCTCTGCTATGACTTCGCTGTAGTGCTTGGCCTTGATGTTGTAATCTAGACCGAGCTTCTCGGCCCATTCCGGATAGGTGTAGCGCCACATCATATCGCAGGCCGGGCAAGACGTGATGACCGTATCCGCTCCGGTTGCCTTTACCGCCGCGATATTCTCTTTCATAATTTTCTCGAAAATCTCCCATTTGCCGGCCACAAGCATGGGTGTACCGCAACAGTTCTCGACATTCCCGAGATAGGTGAAATCGACTCCCGCAGCGTCCAGAAGTGTGGTCGAGGCTGCACCGATATCATTTTCCACGTAAGAGGCAGTACAGCCGGCAAAATAGACATTCTGGCTCTTGACGCCAGGACCGTGCTTTTTCCACAGCTCATTCGGGAACCAGGCCGTCCGGTCCTTTCTGTATCCGGCCCAGATATTTCCTTCTGCCTCCAAAGCGGCGGCCATCATTTCAAAAGGAGGAAAAGTCATCTTGTTATCTTCATGAATCAATCGTCCCCGAAGCTTCATCCATGAAGACTCGATGGGAAGTGCCGCAGAGCAGCGCAGGTTGCAAAATTCGCAAGTGGTGCAGACGAGCATGGTATCCACCATGAATTGATCCCACTTTGCCCGGCCTTCCAAATACTCGCGGAGCCAGTACCACTTCCCCCGGGGTGACTGGCTTTCCCAGCCACGGCCGAAGAATTGATCGCACTCATCCAGACAATAGCCGCACTGGGAGCAGGAATACGCATACCAGGCCACATCAGGAGGGATCCCCCGGACAGGCTTCTCTATTCGTTCTCCAACCTTCGTGGCCACAGTATTGCCAAAAGGTCGAATCAACGGTTCAAAAATACTAAAAATTCCAAGAGCACTACTGACTAGGTTGTTCCCCATGACTTTTTTCGGATTCAAGATCTTGTGGGGATCAACCCGTTTCTTGAAAGCCTTGAGTTGTTTAGTTCTCTCTTTTCCCAGAATGCTATCAATCTTTTTAGTGAAGTACAATCCGGTCGAATACGGCCTCCCCCCGTGTTTTTTAGCGATCTTCATGATGGTCAGAACCAGGCCGAAGACGAAATTATAGGAAAACCTTCTCTGGTCGCTGGGGATAAAGCCAAGGATCACGGCTTCAGACTTTCCGTTCTTTCCTTCTTTGATGATGACTCCTTCCTTAACCACGGGTTGATTCACCTTATCTTCGATCTCTTCCATCACATCTCCCAGTTTATCCAGGGGAACAACAACTTCAGCCGGAACCAAAGACGGTCCAAGGCGTTTGACAATCATTAATTTGAATCGATTCTCCCATTCGTGATCAGCGATTTCTTGTCTGAGGATTTCACCCTCGCATTTTTTCACTATCTTCTCGAATTGGGGCACGACCGCTTCCCGGTCTTTTTCCCGAAAAGCAAGCACTGCGATGTAGGAAGCCGGAAGGATAACCTTATGCTCGACTGGATGGCCATGATGGGTCATTACAGGGGCCCGATTCTTCATCTCAGCCATGCGCGGATTTATGAAAACCACTGACCAGAGAGGAAGCTTTTGGTCAATAAAATCTTGAAAAATTCGGGAAAGCTTATGGGCATCCGGACAGGCAATGGCTGTCACTCCGATATCCGTCAACTTTTGAACTCTCAACGTTATCTGACTGATAAGCCCTGTCGTTCCCTCGGCATCGGATATGACTTCCAGATCCTTGCCGGAATACTCCTTCACCTCGCCGCCGGGAAGAACGACGCGGGCGCTGATGACATTATCCGCAAACCATCCGTACTCATAGGAGCCGATGCCTGCTCCACCCTGGGCCAGCCAGCCTCCTGCAGATGAGGATGGATAGCTTGTCGGGTAGAGACGAACCGTCAGTCCCTTGGGTTTGAGCACACGGTCCAACTGCTCCCATGTAATTCCAGGCTCAACCGTGACAATCTCCTTTTCTGCATCCATGGAGACCACATCCTTCATTCGGTAGAAGTCCACCACAATACCTTTCCGAGTAGGGATGATCCCTCCATAGCCGGAAGACCCTTTTCCTCTCGGGACAAGAGGAATCTTCCTTTCCTCGGCCCAGCGAACCAGCTCCATCAGTTCTTGTTCATTCAGGGGCTGGATGACGGCATCCGGGATTGTATTTCCGACAAGAGGTTTGAAAAGGCTTGGCACAGCGGCAATATCATGACTGTAGAGGATTCTTTCCGTGCGGTTGAAATTGGCCCGATCACC
>CAZSGR010000219.1:2080-5119 GCA_964606185.1 uncultured Eubacteriales bacterium | reverse complement strand
CGCGATTGACCCCTGTCCTTTTGACAGCGCTTTCTACGATTCTGGGACTTCTCCCTCTCGCCATTGGCATTAACATAAATTTCATGACTCTATTCAGTGAACTGAAACCACAGTTCTACTTCGGCGGTGACAGTCCTGTTTTCTGGAATCCCCTGGTTATGACCATTATCTTCGGACTGTCTTTCGCCACTGTATTGACTCTTGTTGTTGTTCCGGCCATGTACAAACTCATCTACGCCCGAAAGAAATAGAATTCAGGCCATTGATAATTGAATCTTTTTTTGAAAAAATCAGTATATATTATAGAGAATGAATAACCTGATGAAGAAAAATATCCTGGAGAGAATAAATAACCTGGATTTTTCATAAAATCTGACGATACTATATATTATGAATAATTCAGGATATATGAATAATTCAGGATAAATGATTTTCCCTCTTTTCGCTTTAATGGGTGTCATTGCGAGCGAAGCGTGGCAATCTCATCCTGGAGGGTGTCATTGCGAGCGAAGCGTGGCAATCTCATCCTTCTGTTTGAAGATTTAGCCATGTTTTTCCTTTAGGAGAAGGAAGAATGAACGTTGTCGAGATTGAAAATATCACAAAAAACTTTGGCAGAGTAAGGGCTGTGGATGATTTATCCCTGAACGTACCCCAAGGGAGTATTTACGGATTTATCGGCCCCAACGGAGCCGGCAAGACCACAACTCTCCGGATGATCATGAACATCTTTTATCCCGATTCGGGCAAGATCCGGATATTTGGGGAAAAGATGCATGGCGCCACCAGCGACCGCGTCGGGTATCTACCGGAAGAGCGCGGCATGTACAAGAAGATGAAGGTTCGCGACCTCCTCCGTTTTTACGGGGAGTTGAAAAGTGGCCGGAAGGTGAATAAAGAAGTGGACTATTGGCTCGATAGGCTGGGCCTCAGCGACTGGGCCGATAAGAGGATTGAGACACTCAGCAAGGGAATGGGACAGAAGGTTCAGTTTATCTCGACTGTCGTTTCCCGTCCCGAGCTGATCATCCTGGACGAGCCGTTTACTGGTCTGGACCCAGTCAACATCGAAGCGATCAAGAATGCGGTGCTCGAATTCCGATCTCAAGGAGCCACAGTGATTTTCAGTACCCATGATATGAACGTGGCTGAAAAAATGTGTGATTTCATTTTCATGATATTCAAGGGGAAAAAGGTCCTGGATGGGACCCTGGTCTCGATCCAGGATAAATACGGGAGTGATACTCTCCGGGTTCGCACTGAAGGCGGAATTTCTAAATTAAAAAACCTGGATGGCGTGGAAAAAATAACGGATTTCGGTCAGCTCCAGGAACTGCGTATCGCCTCGGACAATGACCACCAGAAGATCCTGTCCGAGATCATGTCCCGGACACGTGTTTACAGTTTTGAGATGGCCAAACCGACTTTGTACGACATTTTCCTCAGGATTGCCGGACCAGAGGCCAAGGAGGAGACCGATGCGTAGAACTTTCAGGTTTGTAAAAAGAGAATATCTGGCCGCTGTCAAAACAAAAGGATTCATCATCATGCTGATTCTGATGCCCGTGCTGATGGGAGGAAGTGCGATTGCCATGTATCTTTTACGGGGCCAGGTGGATACAACAGACAAGCGTGTGGTTGTGGTGGATCGTTCGAGGGTAGTGGCGGATATGCTTTTGAAAGCGGTGGAGGAGCGGAATAAGGTGTCCGTGTATGATAAGGAAACCGGAAAGAAGATACGGCCCGCTTATATCCTTGATGTAGTCGAACCAGATGAGAAAGATCCCCAGGCCCAGAGGCTCCAGCTTTCAGACCGCATTCGTGTTGGAGATCTCCACGCCTTTCTGGAGATTGGCCAGAATGTCCTTTATCCGAAAGGGGAGCAGAGCACGTTCCGCATCAAATACCATGCCAAGAATGCAGCCATGGACAATGTCCGCAACTGGCTGAACAACACGATCAATCCTTATCTGCGCAAGGTCCGCTTGGTGGATTCCGGCGTGGATGAGTCAAAGGCCAATGAGATAATGACCTGGCTTCAGGTAGAAGCCATGGGACTTTTATCAGTTGATGACGAGACCGGTGAGATCCAGGAAGCCAGGAGAACAAGCGAAGAGGAGGCTATTTTTGTGCCCATTGTCGTTTTCTTCTTGATGTTCATGATGGTCATGATGGGCGCCATGCCGCTTTTGCAGAGCACCATGGAAGAAAAGACACAGAGAATTGCGGAAGTCCTCCTGGGAAGCTTGAAGCCTCATGAGTTCATGGCTGGCAAAGTCCTGGGGGGCCTGGCTGTGTCGCTGACCGGTGCGTTGGTTTACGTGATCGGCGGTGTTTTCTTTCTCGGAAGACTTGGGTTGAATGACATCATTCCTTATCATGTGATTCCCTGGTTTTTTGCCTTTTTGGTGCTGGAGATCGTCATGGTGGGATCCTGGTTGGCCGCTTTGGGCTCGACCTGCAATGATCCCAAAGACGCCCAGAATCTGACGTTTCCGGCCATCTTTCCCGTATTTTTTCCCATGTTTGTTTTCATGCCGGTTTTGATGGAGCCGACCAGCGGATTTGCCACCTGGCTGTCACTTTTTCCGCCGTTTACGCCGATGCTGATGCTCATCAGGAAAGCCGCGCCAGCGGGGATTCCCGCCTGGCAGCCCTGGGTCGGGCTTGTTGGTGTGCTCCTGTTTACTGCTTTCGCCATCTGGGTGGGAGGGCGGATATTCCGAGTCGGTATCCTGATGCAGGGAGGCGCTCCGAAGCTATCCAACATGATCAAATGGACCATCCGCGGTTAACGAGTGTGGCGGGTGTTAATGCTCAGTCATAAATTATCGTTTTTTACAAATGGTATTGAAGACAAATGTCTCATTGTGAGCGAGGTGCGGCAATCTCGAAAGAAAGGAGAATATTCATATTTCTATTATGACTTCATTTCTTTCTATGGGATTGCTTCACTCTGTTCGCAATGACATTTTTTTACTGTGTCATTGTGAGCGAGGTGCGGCAATCTCGAAAGAAAGGAGAATATTCATATTTCTA
>CAZSGR010000219.1:0-1980 GCA_964606185.1 uncultured Eubacteriales bacterium | reverse complement strand
GGCAATCTCGTAAAGTGTGGCAATTTCACCTTCCTGTCATTGCGAGCGAAGTGCGGCAATCTCGTAAAAAAAATTTCTTTAAAAAGGATCTTATTCCCACTTCCAGAAATAAAAAATAGAGATTTAATCCCCTTCACTTCGCACAAAAAAAATTATTTTTTTCTTCTGGCTTTCCAGGCGAAATATTCTTCCTTGCTCTTAAAAGGCGGCAGATGATGGGGCATGAGTTTGTACGATGTCTCCTTCAGAGGGGTCGGATCCTTGGGAATATGCTGAATCAGTTGTTTCTTGATTTCCGCATACTCCGGATTCTGAGCGAGGTTTGTCCATTCTTCCGGATCATTGTCGTGGTCGTATAATTCCTCACTGTCATCGATATAACGCGTGTATCTCCATCTCTCTGTGCGGACTGAAAATTCAGAAAAGTCATATGTGGAGATGGCTGGATAAGGCCATTCTTTTCGAGGATTCCGGAGTAAGGGGACAAGACTGTGTCCGTCAAGCCCTTGCTTTAGAGGTAATTCGCATAACTCGACCAGTGTCGGGAAGATATCGAGCAGTGAAGTTATCCGCTCACACCGGCCACCTCTTTTTGAGCCTTCAGGCAAGCCGGTTATCCCTTTGGGGACTTTGAACATCAGCACGCTTCTGAGTGTATTTTCCCAGAGAGCGAATTTTCTCCAGTGTTCCTTCTCACCCAACTGCCAGCCGTGGTCAGACCAGACAACGACTATCGTATTGTGCGCATAGGGGCTCTTCTCGAGCGCATCCATAAGCTTTCCCAACAACATATCCGCGAAAGCAGAGGAAGCGAGATATCCCTGGACGGCTTTTTTCCACTGTCCGGCTTCAATGACATGTTTATGGTAATTCCCGCCGCGATAGGCAATTTCTCGAACTCTCTCGCCCACATCATCCAGGTCGTTCTCTAGCACTTTGGGTAATCGGACTGTCTCGAGAGGAAACATGTCAAAATACTTTTGAGGGACATACCAGGGCACATGGGGACGATAGATGCCACAGGCGAGGAAAAAGGGTTTGGAGTGCGCCTTCTGGAGTTGGTCGATGACCCAGTTGACCGATTTGAAGTCTCCGGTCTGTTCATCAGGAATCTCGATGGGAGACCAATCAAAATCTCGATACATATTCGGAAAATACGGCATGTTCACTGTTTGTCCGGGTTTCGGCCGGAAATAATCGGGCATGTGCTTTTCTTTAGAGGGATAATAATCATCCCAGGACTGAGGGTCTGGCATGTTGTTATGGAATATTTTCCCGGCTCCTCCAGACCAGTAGCCGTTTTGACTGAAGTATTTGGGGAGGGTTTGAACACTGGGGAGCACTTCTCTCCAGATTTGATAATTGGAGTACATCCCTGAGTTATAGGAGTGAATTCCTGTCAATAAAGCTGTTCGCGATGGGTTGCACGCTGGCGACGCACAAAAACAATTGGTGAAATACACGGCTTGTTTGGCAAGGCGTTTCAAGTTTGGAGTTTTGGCCTGAGGGTGGCCGCCAAGGGGCTCGATCCAATCATTGAGGTCATCGATCGAAACAAATAACACATTCGGGTTTTCAACAAGCCCTGTGGCCCCTTTCTTCTCCCTTCCACATCCTTGGAATGCGAGGCCAGTCGCTCCGATTCCGATGGCTTTGATGAAATCACGCCGATTCAGAACAGCCATTCTCAAATCTCCTTGGGAGGGACAAAGTTTCCTTCATGAGGGGACGTGAATTCCCTTTTGGCTCATTTCTTGCCAAGACTTTAAGAACGAAGATGCCACCGATTCCAATCGCCATCTTGGGTTTTCCGTCCCAGGTTGTGGTGTATGACCTTTCAGGCTCAGCGGGCGCGATCTCACCTTGGACCGCAAGCGTAAGCAGTTTGTCTTTGTTCGTCGTTATAGTTTGTTGTCTAGCCTGAGCTGCGGCGTTGTTCGTGTCTGCCAGAACAAAGGCCAGGCACAATAAAATTCCGAG
>CAZSGR010000218.1:0-5215 GCA_964606185.1 uncultured Eubacteriales bacterium | reverse complement strand
TTATGGAAGACCAGGATTCTCTTATAAAATTCATATCACCGGAAGATTTCAGGTAATCGTACAGAGAGACGATATAGTAAGGAGACGTTTCTGCATGGTAATATCCGTATGGGTATTCATCAAACCAGGGAATGAAGCCAGCTCCCTGGGAGAGTTCATGCATGATCTTTCCATCCTCCCGCTGGTTTTTCCGGATAAGGGCCAAACCCTGACGCGTCACATCGAATGAGCCGTAACTGTTTATGGCCCAGGAATTGAAAAATGTATCGCCTCCGAAATACCAGGCGAAACCAGGCCTCTCACTCCTTCCAGACAGACCATAGCCAGCCACCAGCCCACATCCCAATTGAGGATTACAGACAAAAGCATCATCCACCGCCACTTTTGCCCACTGGAAAGCCTGATTCAAGAGTGTATTCGGAGTTCGAATAGAGAGTTGCTCGGAGAGCAATCGGTCCATATGGCTGGACTTTTCTTCGTAGAGCGTCTCTAAATCATTGTCCAGGCGGGAATACCTATCTTCGGCTTGTTTTCTTCCCGCATGGCTGGCTGAAATAAAGATAGGAAAAAATGTCCGCTTCGATGTTTCGGGGTTCACATGGATTTTGATCTTCACATCTCCCTCTGGGAGGGCGTGTGCGGGTCCAGAAGAGAACCGTTCTCCCGCCGGACTTCCCACAAGAGCCACATTCCTCCTCGTCCCCTCGGAAATGACAAAATATCTCTTCCCGTCATCCCAGTAACTGTACTGCCCTCCAAGGCCTGCCGGCCACATGGGCTTCAAATCAGGTGTAAAGCTGGCCACCACGGAAAGGGGTGCAATCGATTCCACGGAAAGCAGGACAACGACACCCGCCTCTCTTAAAGGCGTAAAGAAGATCTCTTCAACTTTAAAGGAGGAATGGACATAGTGAATGATCGTCTGATGAGGATAAACGTCAATCCTTTTCGCCGCATCTTTTCCCTCGATGATCTCATTCTCGTCCTCGATCAGAAAATAGAGCTGGAAGTTGTGCAGGACTTTGTACGGATAGATCCAGATCTCCGCATTTCCGTTCTCTCTGCCCAGAACCGCACTTTTCTGGCCCAGAACATCAAAATAGCTGTGGGGCTGGACAGCACGGCTCAAACGAAGGTCTCCACCTCTCAGGTCGAATTTCTCAAGGAAGGATTGTTCATTCCCGGAAGCGGGATAACAAAGAAAATAAATAACCCAAAGAATGAGTGCGACCCTTTTCATTATCCTTTCTCCTCGTTCAGAAAATAAGCCTGGGTTCCTTCTCCGGCTTCCACCTCGTAGAATGTCGGTCGAGGGAATCCTTTTTTCTCTGCCTCTTCAAGAAGCTTCTCCTTGAATGCGGCGATCCCCTCTTTTTTGACAAGAGCGATTCCTGACCCCCCGAATCCTGCTCCTGTTAACCGGGCTCCAAGACAACCGGGGAATTCCTGTGCAGCCTCATACAGAAGGTCAAGCTCAGGGCTGGAGACTTCGTAATCATCCCTCAGGCTCTCATGAGATTGGAAAATGAGTTCACCCAGTCGAATGAAATCATCCTTCTCTAAAGCCCGAACAGCATCCATCACTCTCTGGTTCTCACTGATGACGTGTCTGGCTCTTCTGAACACCACATCACTCATTTCATTCTTCATTCCCTCGAGTTTTCCCAGTGTCGCTTCTTTATATTTCTTCACTCCAGATTTTTTCAAAACCTCCAGAGCCTGGGAGGATTCGTGCCTCCTCCTGTTATATTCTGAACTGGCCAGTTCCCGGCGGACTCCAGTCTCATAAACCACAATCCGTAGCCCTGCCTCCATCATGCCCAGCGGAAAGAGCTTATAATCCAGTGTCTCACAATCCAAAAACAGGGCCTTGCTTTCCTGCCCGAAAACAGAGATGAACTGGTCCATGATGCCGCACTGGACACCGACAAATTCATTTTCTGCCTTCCGGGCAATCTTAACCATCTCCAGCGGTTCGATGTCGAGTTTGAATAGAGTGAGTAATCCATGAACAACACTCACCTCAAGAGCCGCAGATGAGCTCAAGCCGGCCTCTAAAGGAATATTTCCCCAAATGAGCCCGTTAATTCCTTGAAGCTCGAATTCCTTTTCCTCCAGGATCCACAAAACTCCCTTAATATAGTTCACCCATTTGCTGTCTTCTGCTAAGGAAATCCCGGATAAAGAGAATTCTTCCTTTTCATTAAAATTCTCTGCCCATATACTGACTTTGTCATCCGGTCTTCTGGAGAGGAAAAAATAATTCCTCAGGTTCAGCGCCACAGGCAAGACATAACCCAGGTTGTAATCCGTGTGTTCACCGATGATGTTTATCCGGCCCGGAGCAAAAGTGAAGACCTCAGGATGTGCCCTGAAGACTCTTTCAAAGACTGGGATTAAAGTTCGTTCCATACGAAGCACATGAATTGTAAAGAAAATAAAAAAGAAAAGTCAAATGTGACAATTACTTTTGGGCAAATTCATTATTTTCCTTGAATCCTGCCATTTTTTATGTCATTATCTTTTCTCATTTTTTGGGAAGATCATACCGCATCAAACTGGAGGTTTAATAATGTCATCTACCTTCGAAGGATTTAAGCCATCTCTCATCTGGAAACATTTCGAACACATCTTAAAAATCCCCCACTGCTCAGGGAACGAAGAAGCCATGGGTGAATACATCATATCAGTGGCGGAAAACTCGAACCTGGAGTGGGAAAAGGATAAAGTCGGAAATGTGGTTGTCAGGAAAAAAGCAACGGCAGGGCATGAACATACCGAGGGCGTCATTCTTCAGGGACACCTGGACATGGTCGGTGAAAAGAATTCCGATATTGTCCATGATTTTACCAAGGATGAAATCCAGGCTGAAGTCAAGGGAGAATGGGTTCAAGCTAAGGGAACCACTCTCGGAGCAGATAACGGAATCGGAGTGGCCGCTTCGCTTGCTGTTATGGAAGATCCCTCATTAACGCATGGCCCGCTGGAGTTCCTCTTCACCGTGGATGAAGAAACTGGCTTGACCGGAGCGACCAAAATAGAGCCGGGTTTTCTCAAAGGAAAAAAACTCCTCAACCTCGACAGCGAAGAAGAGGGGGAATTCACTATCGGCTGTGCGGGAGGAGCAGATTCTGAGATCACATTATCCCTGAAAAGGAACACAGGCAGCAGCGGAGATCTGTTCCAGCTAAAACTTTTCGGTTTCAGGGGTGGACACTCAGGAATCGACATCAACCAGGGGCGGGGTAACGCCATTCAACTGCTTGCCCATATGCTCTCGCAAACGATGAAGGAATTTTCATTCGAGCTAATCCGTATGGAAGGCGGGAACAAACGAAACGCCATCGCCAGGGAAGCATGGGCTGACTTGTACATCGACACTTCCCAGGAACAAAATCTTTCTTCCTTTTTCCAGAAAGCCTTCGAGGAAATCAAACTTGAATACCAGGCAGTGGAGAAAGAAGCGAATTTTTCTTTTGAAAAATCAGATGGTGATAAAGAAGACCCGCTCACAACCGAATCTCAGGAAGCCCTCATCAATCTTCTGGCCGCTCTTCCCCATGGGGTTATCGCCATGCATCCTGAAATTGAGGGCCTTGTGGAAACCTCTTCCAACTTGGCCATCATCCATACACATCAGGACAATGCGGAAATCATCTGCAGCAGCCGGAGCTCAGATGCCTCGGCCTTGAAGTCCACGCGGGCCACGATTGCCACAGTGAGTCAAGAAGCTGGAGCCGAAATCAACCAGCCCGAAGGCTACCCAGGCTGGACACCGAACCTCCAGTCCCCGCTTCTCAAAACTTTGAAAGAAGTTTACAAGAAGGTCTCCCAGAAAGAGCCAGAAGTGGGCGCTATTCATGCCGGTCTCGAGTGCGGAATCATCGGAGAAAAATATCCCGGAATGGACATGATTTCCTTCGGCCCCACCATCGAACACCCTCATTCTCCTGAAGAAAGGGTTCATGTGGGCTCTGTTGAAAAATTCTGGACATTTTTAACCACAGCCCTCGCCGAACTGGGATAAAAGCAAAAAAGGGGATAGATGTACGCGTTCAGTAATTAGGTAACACTTATTCGTTGTCATTGCGAGTGAAGCGTGGCAATCTCCTAGAGTAAAATGAAATCATAATGGAAATACACTCTTTTTGTATGAGATTGTCACACTCCCTTCGGTCGCCCGCAATGACACCTTCGATCTATTCCAACCTCTTTATGAGATTGCCGCGCTTCGCTCGCAATGACACTTTTGCCTTCAATATCACTACCAAAAAAGTTACCTAATTACTGAGCATAAACAACAGGGAACTTTTTTTAAACAAACTAGCCTGTCCCACTAGTGTCCCAAAGATTTCATTTGAATTTGTGTAATTTGTTGAAATAAATCGATTTGAACCAAAATTTCTATTTTTCATGCTGCAACTTCAATAATATCAACACAAATATTTTTATTTTAGAAACGTTGGGACAGTAGTGAGCCTGTCCCCTTTTTTATTTGAGGAATGATTCCCAGCGCTTGATGTGACCGAATTCATCGGCCTGGTTTTTTTCAACGATCTTTCTCGTCTCCTCGTCCCACTTAATATCAATGAGAAGCTCTTCGTAATGACGGACAGCCTTCGTTTCGACCCAGATGCCGGTTTTGAGGATGGCTTTCTGGCCCATCAGCCGGGAAAAAAAACCGAAAATTAATCCCACAATCCAGTACACAAACCTGAACTGGCTCGGTCTAAATCCATATTCAAAAAGCTTGGACTGAAAATCCTGAAGATGCGTCATCTCGTTGTGCATGGCCACGATAATCTGTAGGTTCAGCTCATTCACCTTCTTGGTGATTTGGAACTTGTAGATATTGACCGCCATTGTTTCCAGAGTATGCAGGGTTCTCAATCCTTTCCTGATTTTCTTTAACCTCTCAGGGGGCATTCCTATCCCTCTGAACTTGAAATCCGAGAGGCGCATTTTTGGACGCACAATCGAGATATTAAAACTCTTTTTTTTCATCAGCTTTTGGGGTCAGGGCTCGACATTAGACATTTTTTGAAAAGACAATTCTAACTTTTCCTTGAAAGAATGTCTAATGTCAAACCTTGATGTAAGCATCCTTATTTTTGTGACAGAAAAACTTGGGAGGAATCTCAGGGAAGATCAGGTTGATTATTGAGAAAACCGTATGCTCCGGCTTTTGGATTCAAAAAACACGCCTCTTTTTCCC
>CAZSGR010000217.1:0-5333 GCA_964606185.1 uncultured Eubacteriales bacterium | reverse complement strand
GAACGGCCGCCTCCGCTTCATAATGTCCAACAGGAACTCCTGATAGCAGCCGAGGAGAGTGGGGAGTATTTCTGAACATTGGAAATCGAGTGATTCATAATTGATTGGATGAAGTCTACATCATAAAGTTTCGATCTTGCCAGCTTTACTGAATTCCTTTTAAGGCATGATTGGGATTGGCATAATCTGGAGATTGCTTCCAACTGCTCCAATAACTCAATTGCATTGTAATTGTCTTTATACCAAAAATATTATATGTTTTTGACATGATTTCCCTGAAAAGGAGAAGAAGAATGACGAGATTAAACAGATTCCTGTCATTTTTAGTTTTAGTTACATTGGTGCTGACAACCTTACATTCATCAGCTGCTCAACAACAGGACAAAAAGAAACTGACGGCTGAAGATTATGCCCATGCCGAAAAATTTCTGAGCAAATTTACAAGTCCTCTTGTCTTTAGTGCAAGCGTGCGACCCAACTGGATCGCCGAGAACTCATTCTGGTACCGCAATACTATCCCGGAAGGTTATGAGTTTGTGTTGGTCGACACAAAGAAAAAGCAAAGAAAGAGGGCTTTTAACCATCAAAAACTGGCTTCCGCTCTGTCACAAGCTGTGGGTAAAGAATACGAGCCTTTTAAACTGCCGTTTCAAAGTTTTGAGTTTTCCCAAAACCGGGAAGCCCTTGTTTTTTCCGTTGATTCACGCCAGTACACATACCGGATAAAGAAAAACATCTGCACACCAGGTGAGGAGAGGAAAAGGATCGACCGAAACCTGATCGTTTCTCCTGACGGAAACCGTGGGATCTTCATCAGTGAACACAACTTATGGATGAGGGATCTTGCGACCGGCAAAAAGACTCAGCTCACTACAGATGGAATAGAAGATTTTGGGTATGGAACGAACAACGCCGGATGGACGAAAAGCACTCGCCCTGTGCTGCTCTGGTCGCCTGATTCCAAAAAAATTGCCACGTTTCAACACGACGGTCGAGGGGTGGGAGAGATGTATCTTGTGACAACCAATGTGGGGCATCCCAAATTAGAGGCATGGAAGTACCCCCTTCCTGAAGATAAAGAGATATTCCGTATCCACCGCGTGGTGATTCAAATTGACGGTCCCCGAGTGGTCCGGCTCCAAATGCCCCCCGACCAGCACCGTTCCACCATTACCGATCACATCGCTTACAGGGGAAGACTGGCAGATGCAGAATGGAGCTTAGATTCCTCTCAACTCGCTTTTGTCTCTGTCTCGCGTGACCATAAGCATGTTGTGCTGAGGATGACCGATCCTGAAACCGGAGTGGTCCGGGATATTCTTGAGGAAAAGGTCGAAACATTTTTTGAATCGGGATTTGGCAGGATAAACTGGCATATACTACCAGAGTCGAATGAAGTGATCTGGTTTTCGCAGCGCGATGACTGGGGCCATCTCTATCTGTATGATCTCGAAAGTGGACAGCTAAAAAACCGCATCACCAGTGGCTCCTGGAATGTGCTGCAGTTGACACGAATTGATAGAGACAATCGTATTTTATACTTCACAGGAGCAGGTCGAGAACCTGGAGATTCATATTTTCAGTATTTTTACCGTATCAATATGGATGGGACCGGCTTGAAGCTTCTCACCCCAAACAATGCGAACCATTCTGTCTCTCTTTCTCCATCAGGACAATTTTTTGTTGACAGCTATTCTACACCGGTTGAACCGCCTGTCACAGTCGTTCGCAACATTAACGGCCAGAAACTTCTAACCGTTGAAAAAGCGGATATCTCCCGCCTTATCGAGGCGGGATGGATACCGCCTGTCCCCTTTTCTGTAAAAGCGCGGGATGGCGTGACTGACCTCTACGGGCTTTTGTTTAAGCCCACAGCCCTGGATCCTGATAAGAAATATCCTATCGTTAACTACATATATCCTGGTCCACAGACAGGAAGTGTAGGCAGCCGCAGTTTTTCCGCCTCCAGAGGTGACAGGCAGGCTTTGGCAGAACTGGGATTTATCGTGGTGTCCATAGACGCCATGGGTACACCCGGGCGGTCAAAATCGTTCCATGCTGCCTACTATGGCAATATGGGTGATAATGGGCTTCCGGACCAGATTACAGGTATGAGGCAGCTTGCTGAACGTTTTTCCTGGATTGACATCGACCGTGTGGGAATCTATGGGCATTCAGGAGGCGGTTATGCATCTACAGATGCCATTCTCCGATATCCTGATTTTTTTAAAGTGGCGGTCAGCGGTGCCGGAAATCACGACAACCGGAGCTATGAAGACGATTGGGGAGAAAAATGGCAGGGACTTCTGGAGACTTACGATGACGGCACAACAAGTTATGACAATCAGGCAAATCAGCTCCTGGCCAAAAACCTGAAAGGCAAGCTCCTGCTGGCCCACGGTACAATGGACTCCAATGTCCCCATGTACAATACACTTCTTGTTGTCAATGAGCTCATTGCAGCCAATAAGGATTTCGATCTTATTCTGTTCCCGAACCGGGGGCACGGGTTTGGCCGTGACTCTTATATGTTAAGGCGAAGGTGGGACTACTTTGTCAAACATTTGCTTGGTGCAGAACCGCCAAAAGAGTATATATTCAAATGACATTATGGGGATTCAAAATGCAGACCAGTCCAAAGGAGAATCACTCAATGACTCTCCAGCTCAGCCAGTTTCTTCCTCGCATCTTTAACTTCAGGGGGATCGGGATCGGCATTTCCTGAGTTTGCCTTGGCCTCTTTAAATCAATGAACACATCTGTACTCATCTGATCTTGTTCAGGATCAATCCTCGTCAAGGATCTCCAGCATACGGACGGCTGTATGGTTATCGGGATTATTTTTAAGATAATTTACGATAAATCCCCGGGCCGGCTTCATGGCCTCTTCAGGCAGGATCTCGATGAGTAGACGGATGACCTCTTCCCCGTCCTCAACTCTGTCCAGCGCAATAGACATGGCTGCCATGTTATAGAATTGCTGCTGGCCGAAATTATAGTCTTCCGCATGCTCCTGACGGAGTGAATTCCATACAGCGACGGCCTCTTCCCGGCCTTTTTCCGATAACGCCCTGAGAACCGGGAGGCTTACCGGAGGTTTGAAGCCCTCGGGTTCAAAGCCGAGCAACATATCCAGTGCGGCTTCGCCAAGATACCTGATGGGGGCCGGGATATAGTTGCACAGCACGACAACAGCTGAGGACCTCTCGGGCAGTAGGATAAGGTACGTGTTGAACCCGGTATCTCCCCCGCCGTGGCTGACGGTTTTTTCTCCCCTGTGACTTCCTAAAAACCAGCTGAGCCCCACAGCATCGTCACTCCCTTCTCTTCCGGTCTTGAACCAGGGCTTCCAGAGCAGGTCATAGCTTGAAGGTTCGAGAATTTTTTGTCCGGAACGGGTACCGCGTTTCATATTTATGATGGCCCAGTTGCACATCTCTATGGCGTTGGAATGGAGGGTGGAGCTCGGACCGTGCATCCGGTTGTACGGGTAACCCTCCCAAGCGATTGTGCGTATAGTTCGCAGATGACCGGATGCCCAGTTTTCGGGAAGATGCTCCGGTTTGAGGAAGGTGCTCTCTTTCATCCCTGCGGGATCGAGGATGTATTTCTTTTCATAGTCGGCAAACGACATGCCGGAGACTTTGGCAATCACATCGCCCAGGCATTCAAACGCCATGTTGCTGTAGGCGAAGCTTTTCCCCGGATCAAACCGCATTTTTTTATCGGCCAGGCTGCGAACATAGCGCTCCAGGGCGCCTTCATCATATTGGGGATTGCCCCACTCGTAATCCTCGACATCCGGCATGCCGGAGACATGGCTGAGCATCTGTTGGATGGTTATATCTTTGTAGCGTTCGTCATCGAGTTGGAAATATGGCAGATAGGTGGTGACTGGCGCCTCCAGGTCGATCTTTCCCTGTTCGACCAGCTGCATTATGGCAGTTGCTACGAAAGGCTTGGAGATCGATGCCATGTGGAAGAGAGTGGTGTTGGTCACTGGTTTTTTTGTGTCGATATTTTTGCAGCCGAATCCCCGTGCATAAACAACCTCATTGTCTTTGACGACACCTATGGCAAATCCCGGCAAATCATATGCCTGCATGACCTCCTTGATGAAAGGTGTGAGTGTGACATCGAGTTGAGCCCCAGTATTCCCCTGGATGATATCCTCACCGGAGCTTTCACTTTTGTCTCCGCAGCTGACCACAAGGGCTGCAGCCATCAGTAAAATCAGAAGTCGGATAATATTCTTATTCAGGATATAATTCATGAGTATCCTCCATTGACTCACAGATTTTTATTATATAATACGGTCAACAATTTTTTTAGTTTGGAAAGATCAATCGTTAGATTGATATTTTGATGTGTTCTACTTTTGTGGATGGTTCAGGTATGTCTAATCCTACTTTTTTCAGCCCCTCGATATGAAATTGAATGGTGTCTCTCATTCGTTTAAGCGTTTCTTTTATAGTGGCTTCAGTTGATACGCAGCCCGGTAAATCCGGACTGAATGCAGAATAGTTATTCTCGATCTTCTCTATTATGACAGGATATTTAAGCACCTTTTTGCCTCCAATGTTTTAAACCCGCCTGTTTGAATATGCTGCTGAGGGTCACTTATACTTTATTTTATACTTCTTAAGAGTCACTCCTTCGTTAGCCCTTGAATAAAGATAATCATTTTTATCTATATATATACAATGACTGGTGTCCGGAAGTGTTAAAGTGGTCAATAATTCTCCTTCTGGATTAAGCACATAAACATCGCGGCTTATATTTTTAGATAAGTGTCCTCCTAAAATATATATATTGTCTGAACTATCCAAAGCTATATCCTTATAGATAACATCTGAAGGTAGCGTTAAGAAATCAACTTTTATACTACTTAATTAACCTGAATTATTCATAAAATATGCCGACACTATACATTATTTTCAATGATATGAACTCTTTAGGTAGGATTTTCTCAAAATCGAGATTCACACTTTCTTTCAAGTCCATTCATTCACTCTAAGTCGACCTTGGAGGGAAAACCGCTTCGCATTCCCCCTTCCAACGGGAGCTTGATCTTTGATCGAGCTCCCTGCCTCCCCTTCTCGGGCGGAATAGAGGCAAACGCCCTGCGACCAAGGGGGCACACCCCCTTGGATTCCCCCGATGATTTATTCTCCGCAGCAAGCTCCAGCGAACAAAATCATCGGCATTTTTTACCCTTCAGGCGAGCAAATCTGACGACCTATTTCTTTAGATAAATTGTCATCGCGAGCGAAGCGTGGCGAATGTGGCAATCTCATGCTGGTCGCGGAGAATGATGAGATCACCACGCTTTC
>CAZSGR010000216.1:0-5357 GCA_964606185.1 uncultured Eubacteriales bacterium | reverse complement strand
GAGGAGAGCCCATATGAATGAGGAATATATCACGTTGCTAAGAACCGGAAGTTTTTCAATATAATTGGGCTGGCTGTGGGGCTGGCCGTCTGTATTCTGATATTCCTCGGAGTGCATCAGGAATTGAGCTATGATCGGTTTCATGTCAATGCCGATAGGATATTTCGTATGATTGAGTTTGAATATCTCACCAGTGGCGAGGTCTTAGCTTACTCGCAGCAGGGTCCTGAGTTGGCTGCGGTTCTGAAATCTGATTTTCCTGAAATAGAAGAAAGCACTCGCTTCTACACCATGAGCAACCGGCTGGTAAGATTTGGAAACCGCCTGTCTTACGAAAACGATTTTGCCTTTGCTGACCCTCAGTTTCTGACAATGTTCACTTTTCCTTTAAAGAAAGGAGATCCCCTTACAGTGCTGGCGGATCCTTCGTCGATGGTCATTTCAGAACGCATGGCGAAAAAGTATTTTGATAAACAGGATCCCATTGGAAAAATCCTGCATGTGGATAATCAGATGGATTTTATCATTACCGGTATATTGGAGAACATCCCGGCCAACTCTCATATGCAATTCGATTTTTTGGTACAGTTTGAAAGCATAAAAAATTTTGGCGAACAGGTAACCGGGTGGAATGATCTTTACCTCGACACCTATGTGCTGCTCAATGAGAATGTCGATTACAGAGAGCTCAATCCCAAGATCAAAGACATTGTGTCCAAATATTCAAAAGGATCGGATTTTTACGAAAAGCTGCAACCTTTAACCAGTATCCGCCTGTTCTCGAATGCCATTTTGACTCCACAGGTTGATGGAGACATCACACATGTGGTGATTTTTTCTTTGATTGCCATTTTTATTTTGCTGATTGCCTGTATCAACTTCATGAACCTGACCACAGCCCGTTCTGGACATAGGGCCAGAGAAATCAGTATTCGCAAAGTAGTAGGAGCACGCAGACAGGAACTTGTGCGCCAATTTTTCGGAGAGTCCATCCTGATGGCCTTTATTTCATTGATTTTTGCAGTGGGATTGGTCTATCTGCTGCTGCCGGCTTTTAATCAGCTTTCAGGCAAAGAAATGACTTTTGAAATTTTGCGTCATATACATGTGATTTTAGGACTGCTGGGCATCACCTTAACAGCGGGATTGATTGCGGGCATTTACCCTGCACTCTTTCTTTCTGCCTTTCAACCTGCGGCTTTGCTCAAGAGCGGGAGGGATTCTGGCCAGAGGGGGGGTGGATTCCGCCGGGCTTTGGTCATTTTTCAATTCGTTACGACGACAGTACTGATAATCGGTACGGTTGGGGTTTATCAGCAGATGAATTTTCTACGCAAACAGAATCTGGGATATGACAAGGACCAAGTGATGTGTCTGCGGCTTCCCAGAGAATTGGCCCCAAAGGTCGATCTCATCAAGACCACCTTGGAGAGGAATCCCATGATTTTGAGCACAGCCGCGGCTTCGACAGTGCCTGGGAGGCGAGGGGCATTACTGACGCTGGACAAATGGGAGGGAAGGGATACACAAGATAGGATCGAAATGGGACTGGTGAATGTTGATCCAGACTTTTTGTCTACGTTTAAGCTGGAAATGGCAGAAGGGAGGTTTTTCTTAAAAGAATTCCCAACCGACAAAAAGGAAGCTGTGGTTGTAAATGAAGCGGCTGTCCGTGCCATGGGTATGAAAGACCCCCTCGGTAAACGCCTCGGGAGTAGATCAAGAATTATCGGTGTGGTCAAAGATTTTAATATTCGGACTCTGCATCACAAGGTTGCTCCATTATTGCTGACCATGAATGATCTGGAAATGCGGCATTTGTTTATAAAAATTGTGGAGACTAACGTCCCAAGGACGATAAGCTCAGTAGAAGCCTCGTGGCGTTCTTTGGCGCCTGAATATCCTTTCGAGTTTCAGTTTTTAGATGAAAGTTTGGAAGAGCTCTATCAGGCAGACAGACATTTGGGAAACATTATCAATACTTTTGCTGGGCTGGCCCTGTTTGTGGCGTGTTTGGGTCTGTACGGGCTGGCTTCTTTTGTGGTGGAGAGACGCACAAAAGAGATCGGCATCCGAAAGGTGTTGGGGGCGTCCATTCCTTCCATTTTTCATCTTTTAGCGAGGGATTTCATCAAATGGATAGTGATTGCCAATGTAATATCCATACCGCTGGCTGCTTATGCGATGATTAAATATTTAAATTCGTATGCCTACCATACCAGTGTAGGGCTAGTATTGTTTCTTATTCCTGCAGTGATGACTTTGTTTGCGGCTTTGTTGACTGTGAGTTGGCAGGCTTTGAGAGCGGCTGCGGCCAATCCTGTTAAATCGTTACGGTATGAATAAAAAATTTGCACTCATTATCCTCTGTGCTATTAAAAGATAAATGACAGAAGCAGACAAAAAAAAGGAGAACCAGGTGACAATAATTAAAAGATTGAATATTTTTCAGAAAGGTCTTTTTTTATTGGTTATTCTGAGCCTTATAACTATGGTTGTGAATTCTTCCGGAGCCGTCGTGAATTCCGGTTCCTGCGAGCAAGAGAAACAATTATCCGGTGCATGGGAGGGAAGCTTTAAAACACAGGAATTTCCTGGGAAATTAAAACTTGTTCTTAAAAACGAAGAGGGGGACTGGAGTGGAACACTTGAGATTTTTGTGGGCACAGATACGGCTTTAGGGCCGCTCCTGGATATGAAGGTTGAGGGCAACAAATTCAGCTGCCGTTTCACAGAAACAGGATCCAAAGTGATATTAAAGGGCGAGGTAAATGGAGACAAAATGACCGGTTCATTGTCGGTATATTCTGAAGAAAATCTGATAGATGAAGGCACCTTCGAGTGCACTCGGAAAAAAGATTGAAGTCCATGTTTCCTTTTAGAATCATTTTTTATACCATAGGGACGACTCATTAATTGATAAAGCCCAGAAAACAACAGACTGAACCGTGGCCAGAAAGCCCCCATTAGATTTTTACGAAATCCAGCGCAAACAGCGGAGGAAGAGTGTTTTCCTGATATTAGTCCTGTTTCTTTTTTACTTCTTCGCCATCGGCTTCATATCCGTTGTTTGTGTTGTCAGCTTCGGTCTCATCCTGAGCAAGGAAATACTGCTGTCAGCCGATTTCCTGAGGAAACTCCTCCTGTTTGATGCGGCTGTTTCCATTATCATCGCCATCTTCCACTATGTCGATGCCCGAAGATTCGGGGCCACATTCATCCTCAAGCGCCTGGACGCCCGCGCGCCAGACCTTTCCGACAGATACCACCAACGATTTACCAACACCGTAGACGAGATGCGAATCGCGAGCGGGCTGCCCAAGGTCATACCGCATGTTATCCCTTCCTTTGCCGTCAACTCCATGGCCGTGATCTCAGCAGATGACACACCGAATGTCCTTGTCACCGAAGGGCTTCTGGCTGAATTCACACGAGACGAGATCCAGGCGGTGGTCGCCCACGAACTGGCCCATATCCTCCGCGGCGATACTTTCTACATCACTCTGGTCTGCTCTCTCGCCAATTTTTTCGAGCGGCTCAGGCAAGCCATTGAGCCCGACACTTCCTATCACAGACATCACTCTCAAGCCCGGGGAGGCGGAGCCGTGGCTCACCTCATGGTTTACCTGGCCGTGTTTGCATCCAACATCATCATGCACCTGCTCAGTACACTCATCAGCCGACAGAGAGAAATCCTTGCGGATGCGGCAGCTGTGGAATTGAGCCGCAATCCAAAAGCCCTTGGCCGGGCCATTTACAAAGCCCATTTGAAAAATTCTTTTGTCGGAGATTTCAACGTCACCTACAGTCCTCTGTTCATCGTCCCGCCTGAATCAACAGGTGGAGAATCGGACGGATTCTTTGCCCGCCTGTTCAACTCCCATCCCCCTCTCATGAGAAGGATCCGGCTCCTCGCCAACATGCTCAAGACACGGCCGGCCAGAATCATCCAGGAAGTCTGGGAGACCCAGAAAAAACGGGAAAAGGCCAGGACTCTCGTGTCGTCTCGGGAGGAAACTATCCCGAAGGAAGCCTCCTCGACCGCACAGCCCGAAGAAAGACCTGAGGAAGAAGGGAAAGTGTGGTCGGTTCAAGACCGCCGGGGGAACTGGGAGGGACCTTATTCCCTGGACGGGCTCTTGTCATCCAGGTCTTTTTTCCCGTTGGCCAAGGTCAAGAATCTCCAGGAAGAGATCGAGGCCCGGGCCAGAGAGTTTCCGCAGATTCGAGACGCGATCCGGAAAATCAGGAAGCGGCTATTCATCGATCCCGGCAAAAAGAACAAATGTCCCCGCTGTGGAATCCCTCTCAAAGACGGTTATTACGAGGGCGTCCCGATAAAAATCTGCCCGCAGTGCGGCGGAAAGCTGGTGAATTCAAACTTCAAAGAACGGATCATCACGCGGAAGGAACTCAAATTTTCAGGCCATCTGATCCGGAAAGCCCGGGAATTCAAGGAAAATTTCATGCAGAGGCCGTTCCAGATCAAAAAAATCGCCTTCGGCAAAGCCGAAAAAATCTCGTGCCCGAACTGCGGCTCCCGCATGGTCCCCAGACCCTACAGCCTGCACTATGTCATCCCTGTGGATAAGTGCATGGCCTGCGACAAGGTCTGGTTCGATGCTGACGAACTGGAAATCCTTCAAATCCTTATCGAGGAACATTAATCTTTTGTTAAATCACTCCATCGAGGTGCGAAACTAGTGAAAATGAAAAAATCTAAAACAAATCAGGATCAGCGCTTTAACTCTTGTCTGATTATCCGCCCGGAAAGAGAAAATGACTACACAAAGATCAGGGAAGTCAATGATTTGGCTTTCGGACAGGAAAATGAAGGAAGATTGATTGAGAAGTTGAGGCAAACTGAGAAATTTATTCCCGAACTATCCCTGGTCGCTGAGCGGGATGACGAAGTTGTTGGGCATATCCTTTTTTATCCTGTCATCATCCGCTCCTCCACAGCAAAATTCCAGACGCTTTCTCTGGGGCCCATGGCCGTGACTCCGGCATATCAGCGGCAGGGAATCGGGAGCCAGTTGGTTAAAGAAGGGCTCGAAGCGGCAAAGACACTCGGGCATAAATCCGTCATCGTGGTCGGTCACCCTGAATACTATCCGAGATTCGGATTCAAACCCGCAAGTCAATGGAAAGTTAAGGTGCCTTTTGAAGTGCCGGATGAAGCGTTTCTGGCACTAGAGCTTGTTATTGATGAGCTGAAAAGCAAGAGCGGAACCGTAGAATATCCTGAGGAATTCAACGAAGCCATGTAATAAGAAAATCGTGGACTGTTGTTGATGCTCAGTAATTACGGTACTTTTTTGTTGAAAAAATTGAATCCACCAGTGTCATTGCGGGCG
>CAZSGR010000215.1:0-5359 GCA_964606185.1 uncultured Eubacteriales bacterium | reverse complement strand
TTGGCATACGCGCTAGGCTTAGGACCTAGTTCCTGATAAAGGAGTGCGGGTTCGAATCCCGCTCTGCCCATTGACAATCTGTTTATAAAGAGATAAGCGATGAAAGAGCAACTTCCAGTGAAAAGAAACATTAAAGTCTTGAGTGGATGCAAGAGAGAAATTGAGCTGGATATTGACGCAGATAAAGTCATGAAAGAGTTTAATGAAATCGTGGCTCGATTCTCATCCCAAGCTAAGATTCGGGGTTTCAGGCCTGGGAAAGCTCCGAGAGACCTCATAAAACAGAAGTTTTACTCTGAACTGAAAGAATCGCTGATTAATTCACTCGTTCCAAAAGCCTTGAACAGTGAATTGAAAGCCCAGAATATCAATCCAGTTGGGATGCCAGTGGTGAATGACCTCCACTTCAAAGAAGGTGAGCCTCTTCGCTTTAAGGCCCAGTTCGAGGTCTGGCCCGAATTCGAGCTTCCTGCCTACAAAAAAATCAAGGTCAAGCAGAAAAAAATCACAGTTGAGCCTCAAGAAATCGATCATTCGCTTGAGGACCTCCGGTCAAGGTCTGCAGAATACATCCCGGTCGAAGGAAGGGAGGTGACTGATGGAGATTATGTCGCTGTCGAGCTAAAAGGCAAAGATCTGGACACAAAGAGATTCCTTCCTCTGGAGAAAGGAGTCATTCTCGCCGGCCACCAGGATAATGAAGAAAAGTTAAACAAGAATTTGATTGGATTAAAATCCGGAGATGAGAGAGAATTCACTATTGAACATGATAAAAACCATCAGAACAAGAGATTGGCTGGGAAGACGATTGCATATGACATGAAAGTCGTCGCTATCAAAGAAAAAAAACTTCCCACACTCGATGATGAATTTGCTAAGGACCTTGGAGAATTCAAAGGCTTGAAAGACCTCCGAGAGAAAATTGAAAAAGAAATTGTCTCCACAAAGGAAAGAGCCGCAAAAAATGAAATGGCAGAGGAAATCATAAAAAAAATATCTGAGAAGCTCAACATTGAACTTCCTGAGGCAATCTTAGAGCAGGAGCATGCGGCTGTTGTGAGACGCCTTTTGTCTTCCCTCCCGCAGCCAAACCTGAGCAAAGAAGAATTAGAGAAGATAAAATCCGAAGGAAAAGGAAAAGCGGAGCAAAACATTAAGAATCATTTAATTTTAAAAAAAATAGCTGAAAAGGAGAAGCTGGAAACATCTGACGAGGAGATTCAAGAGGAGTTCAAACGAATCGCCAAGGCGAATAATCTACCAATAGCCAAAGTAATAGAAGAGTTCAACAAAGAAGGAAAAAGGGAAGATTTGAGAGAAAGCCTGGCGCTGAAAAAGACTGTTGACTTTTTGGTGGAGAACGCTATAATAGAAAGATAAGTTATCTCATGACTTTAATCCCCCAGCGTCCAATCAAGTCAACAATGAACTAAATGTTCATCAGATTAGACTGGTCATTGGAGTAAAAATATGCAAAATGCCCGTAGCCATTCTGAAGTTATAAAAAACATCTCGTTAATACCTTTGCGGGACATCGTTGTTTATCCATCCACCCTTGTCCCATTCATTATCGGACGTCCTTCTTCAATCCAGGCGCTGGAGATGGCCACTAAAAAAGACAAGATGATTTTTCTCACTGCCCAGATAGACGCCACTCTGGATAATCCCGGTCCGAAGGATATATATTCAGTGGGTGTGATCGCTAAGGTTATCCGGGCGATTAAGATGGACGACAAGAATGTGAAAGTCATTGTCGAAGGAAGAAAAAGAGCAAGGATTATCGAGTTTTTGAGCACCTATCCCTTTTACCAGGTGCTGGTTAAAGAGATGAAAGAAATCGAGGGAGACAGTGTAGAGGCGGGAGAAATACTCAAGAGGGTGCTGACACTCTTTGAAGATTATTTAAAACTCAGCCAGAACGCAAATTTCGAATCAATCATTCCTGCCTTGAAGGATAATTCCCCTGACAGGATTGCAGATATAATTTCCTCTCATCTCTATCTTCCTTTGGAAGAAAAGCAAAACCTCCTTGAGACGATTAGTGTCCAGGAGCGGATTCGGAGACTGAACTATATTCTAGAAAACGAGATAATGAAGGTCCATTCAAGGCTGAAAAAAGAAGGGAAGAAGCCAGGGGGAAAGAAAATCACAATAAGAGATACAGGCCAAAAAATATTCCCAACTGGATTGAGCTTCAAGAAAGAGGATCAGCCAAACGAAATAGAGGAATTAAAGCAAAAAGTCGCTAAGGCCAATATGCCCCAGGATGCAGAGGATAAGGCCCTTAAAGAGATAGAAAGGCTGGAATCTATGCCTCCCATGTCAGCAGAGGCCACAGTTTGTCGAAATTACCTTGACTGGCTCACATCGCTGCCTTGGACTAAGAAATCAAGAGAGAAAAGAGACTTGAAAGAGGCTGAACGGATTTTGGATGAAGATCATTATGGATTAGAAAAAGTCAAGGAAAGGATACTCGAATATCTTTCTATTCGCCAGCTTGTGAAAAATCCAAAAGGAATCATCTTAGGGTTCATCGGTCCCCCTGGAGTAGGGAAGAGCTCTCTCGGACGTTCGATTGCCCGGGCAACAGGGAGGAAATTCGTCCGCCTTTCGCTCGGAGGAGTCAGGGATGAAGCGGAGGTTCGAGGACACAGAAGAACGTACATTGGTGCCTATCCTGGAAGAATCATCCAGATGGTCAAAAGAGCTGGGACAAAGAATCCGGTCTTCTTGCTGGATGAAGTCGATAAGATGAGTATGGATTTCAGGGGAGACCCGGCATCAGCGTTAATGGAAGTCCTGGATCCAGAACAGAACAACACTTTTTTAGATCATTATATTGATACCGATTTTGACCTTTCCCAGGTCATGTTTATCGTGACAGCCAATATGCTCGAGCCTGTGCCTCGGCCTCTAATCGACAGGATGGAAGTTATCCGTCTTCCAGGTTACACAGAAGATGAGAAACTGCAGATCGCCAAACGTTTTCTTTTACCCAAGCAGCTGAAAATCCATGGACTGAAAGAGCCTAATCTTAATATATCTGATAAAGCGTTCATGAAGCTTATCCGTGGATACACCCGGGAAGCCGGAGTCAGGAATATTGAGAGGGAGATCACGTCTATCTGTCGAAAGGTTGTCAAAAAAGTAGTCTCAAAGGACAAATCTCATGCTGAAAAAGTCGACGAAAAAAATATTGAAAAATACCTGGGTATTCCAAGGTATAGACGCAAAGAGATCGATAAAAAAGACGAAGTTGGAGTCGCGATCGGGATGGCCTGGACAGAATTCGGTGGAGAGCTTCTGACATTTGAAGTGACAAAAGTTCATGGGAAAGGAAATTTCACATTAACCGGTCATCTCGGAGAGATCATGCAGGAGTCCGCTCAAGCGGCCTTCAGCTATGTCAAGGGAAAAATTTTCGAGTATAACATCGCAAAGGATTTGCACAAGAATTATGATATCCATATCCATGTCCCAGAGGTCGCCCAGCCTAAGGAAGGTCCTTCTGCCGGCATCACAATTGCGACATCCATCATATCTCTTCTGACAGGTATTCCTGTGAGTAAAACTGTGGCCATGAGTGGGGAGATCACCTTAAAAGGCAAGGTCCTTCCTGTGGGGGGCATAAAAGAGAAGCTATTGGCCGCTCACCGAGAACTGATTAAAGAAGCCATTCTCCCATTCGATAACAAACCCGACTTAAAGGATATCCCGAAGAACATAAAAGCTGATATGAAGATCCATTTCGTTGAGAACATGGATGAAGTCCTGGAAATAGCATTGACAAAGGACATGCCCCTAAAGGCAAAAAAGGGAAAAATCCCCGTCTCTTCTGAGCCCTCCGGGAGCGAAGAAGAAGGGGAGACCATAAGAAATCCTATGTAAGTCAATCACTGAAAATATATAAATTACGTAATTTTTCCGTTTAAACAATTAAATCATCTAAAAATAATCTAAAAAGAGGTAAAGAAATGAAAGAGTATAATTTAGCTGATCTGGATGAAAAAAATATCACAGAACTGTCTAAGATTGCTGACGAAGTCGGTGTCTCTGATGAAGAAAAAGAAGATTCGAACAAGCACAATCTCACCTTCAAGATCTTAGAAGCCCAGGCAAAAAAGAATGGATTACTTTTCTCTGAAGGCGTCCTGGAAACGCTTGATGATGGCTTTGGCTTTTTAAGAGCACCTGAATTCAGCTATCTGCCGAGTCATGACGATATCTACGTGTCCCCTTCACAGATTCGGAAGTTCCAGCTGAGAACAGGAGATACCATTTCAGGCATTGTCCGTCCTCCAAAAGATGGAGAGAAGTATTTTGCACTGATCAAGATCGAAGCCATCAACTTTGCTCATCCTGATATTATCTTTTCGGAAAGAAGGAATGTGTATTTTGATAGTCTCACACCTCTTTATCCTTTTGAGAAAGTAAAGCTAGAGGACAGCAACAAGAAAAACCTGAACGCGCGGGTGATGGACCTTCTGACTCCGATTGGAAAAGGGCAGAGGGGACTCATCGTATCCCCGCCTCGAGCAGGGAAGACTACGCTCCTGAAGACAATTGCAAAATCAATCGAGAAAAATCATCCGGAACTCTTTTTGATTGTCCTCCTCGTTGCAGAGAGGCCGGAAGAGGTGACTGATTTCAAGAGAAGCATTAACGGAGAAGTCGTTGCCTCCACTTTCGATGAACCTCCTGCCAGGAATGCACAAGTGGCGAATATCGTGTTAGAGAAAGCCAAAAGACTTGTAGAAATGAAAAAAGATGTGGCCATCCTTCTTGACAGCATCACGCGTTTAGCACGAGCCCATAACGCGATCATCCCTCCTTCCGGGAAGGTCCTCTCTGGAGGGATAGACGCGAATGCCTTGAATAAACCGAAGAAATTCTTCGGTTCAGCAAGAAAAGTTGAAGAAGGAGGCAGTCTAACGATCGTTGCCACCGCATTAATTGATACTGGAAGCCGAATGGATGAAGTCATATTTGAAGAATTTAAAGGAACTGGAAACATGGAAATAAACCTAGATAGACGGCTTGTAGACAAAAGACTGTTCCCGGCCATAGATATTTCCCGTTCTGGAACGAGAAAAGAAGAACTCCTCATAAAGGAAAATGAACTCCATAGAATCTGGATACTGAGGAAAGTCCTGGCGCAACTGAGTGAAGTGGAAGCCATGGAATTGCTGCAAGAGAAAATCTCTAAGACTAAAACAAACAAAGAATTCCTGGATTCAATGGATAAGGGTATGTAAAAAATGGATTTTCTGGCTAGGGAATAGCCAGCCACACGCCATCTGAGCTCATCCCTTCTAAGATTTCTCCTTCAATTTTTTTTCCATCATCCTTCACAATTATT
>CAZSGR010000214.1:0-5376 GCA_964606185.1 uncultured Eubacteriales bacterium | reverse complement strand
GTACTTTCTCACTAATTCGGTAACACTTTTCGAATGTCATTGCGAGCGAAGCGCGGCAATCTCATAAAAAGAAATGCATTTTTCCCTAAGAGATTGCCGCGCTTCGCTCGCAATGACAATTTTATCTTCAGTATAATCCATAAAAGTGTTACCTAATTAGTGAGCATCAACACCTGTCCCCTTTTTTCATCATAAAAATAAAGAAAAATCGTGTGTAAATTGTTAAAATATACATTTCATCAGGCCTTGCCCCGGAAATAGAAAAAGGGATGAGGATATAGACCTGGTAAATTTGGATAGCATGATGAAGAACAAGCGCATTCTTGAAAAAGCATATGACCCGACTCCTGTTGAGGAGAAGTGGTCCACATACTGGATCGATGAAGGGCTGTTTGCCCCTGAACTCCCCTCCTCCAAGAAAGTGTTCTCCATGGTCCTTCCTCCGCCAAACGTCACAGGCTCTCTGCATATGGGTCATGCCCTGTGCTTCACTCTCCCTGATATCATTGTGCGCTGGCGGAGGATGCAGGGATACAACACTCTCTGGCTTCCGGGGACAGACCACGCGAGCATAGCCGTCCATAATGTGATCGAGCAGAGTCTTAAGGAGAAGGGATTAACCCGGGAGAAGGTCGGGCGCGAAGAGTTCTTGAAGATCGCCTGGGATTGGAAAAATAAGTACGGAGGCGTCATCATCAACCAGCTGAAGAAGCTCGGGACCTCTCTGGACTGGACACGGGAAAGGTTTACTCTGGACAAAGGATTCTCCCACGCGGTGAGGCGTGTTTTTGTCGACCTCTATGACGAAGGGCTGATCTACAGAGACTATTACCTGGTCAACCGCTGCCCCCATTGCGGGACGGTTCTCTCGGATATCGAGATTGAGCACAAAGAGAAGCAGGCCAAACTGTTTTACATCAAGTATCCTCTCCTGAACAGCAAAGAGAGCATCACGGTGGCCACCACGCGTCCGGAGACCATGCTGGGAGACACGGCTGTGGCCGTTCATCCCGACGATGAGCGTTTTACGCAATTCCAGGGCAAAACAGTTCTTCTTCCTTTGGTCAACAGAGAGATCCCCGTTATCACCGACGAAAGAGTCGAGATGGAGTTCGGAACAGGAGCCGTAAAAGTGACGCCAGCCCACGATCCGGTCGATTTTGAATTGGGGAAACAGCACAACCTTGAGCAGGTGATCGTGATCGACGGCTCTGGAAAAATGACGGAAGAAGCGGGTGAAGAGTTTAAAGGATTAGACCGGTTTGAGTGCCGGGAAAAGGTTCTTTCCAAGCTTGAAGAGATGGGTTTTCTCGAAAAGACCGAGGATTACCTGCATTCTGTCGGACACTGCTACCGCTGCCAGACCGTCATCGAGCCCTATCTTTCCTGGCAGTGGTTTGTTCGTATAGAGCCTCTCGCCAAGGAAGCCATCCGTGTAGTCGAAGAAGGAGAGATTGAATTCATCCCCCCCAACTGGGCGAAGACCTATTTCGAATGGATGTACAATATCCACGACTGGTGCATATCCCGGCAGCTCTGGTGGGGGCACAGGGTTCCTGCCTGGTACTGTAAAGAGTGTGACCACATCATGGTTGCCATGGAAGCGCCCCGGAAGTGCGAGAAATGCCAGGGCTCCACACTCGTTCAGGAAGAAGATGTCCTGGATACCTGGTTCTCTTCGGCTCTCTGGCCCTTCGTCACGATGGGCTGGCCGGAAGAAACTGAGGATCTCAAAACATTCTACCCGACAGACCTGATGTCCACCGGGTTCGATATCATCTTCTTCTGGGTCGCCCGGATGATCATGATGGGACTGAAGTTCGCCAAGGATATCCCCTTCCGTCATGTGTACATTAACGGTCTGGTCAGGGATTTCAAAAGGCGAAAAATGAGCAAATCAGAGGGAAACATCATTGATCCCCTCGAGATGATCGATAAGTACGGCACAGATGCCTTGCGGTTTACGATGGCTGCACTGGCCATTCCGGGGGCGGACATTTCCCTCTCCGAGGAAAGGATGGCCGGCTACCGGGCCTTTGCCAATAAAATCTGGAATGCCTCCCGCTTTGTTTTGATGAGCCTGGAAAGCGAGGAATTCCAGGCGAAAGAGGAGGAATTGACCCTTGCTGACAGGTGGATCAGGAGCCGTTTGGCGGAGATTACGGCCGAGTTGAATGATGCTTTAGAACAATACAAATTTTATGATGCGGCCGACAAGATATATCACTTTATATGGCATGAATTCTGTGACTGGTATATCGAGCTGGTTAAGCCAGACCTGAAGGCGGGGAACAAAACATCAGAGGCGGTTCTGGCTGAGACTCTCGACCACATCCTGAGGCTTCTCCATCCTTTCATGCCGTATATCACAGAAGAGATCTGGAAGTATCTTCCTTCGTCTGGAAAATCTCTGGTGATAGCCTCATTCCCTCAGGAAGATAAGAACCTCAAGGATAAAAAGGCAGAGAAGGAAATGAAATACCTCCAGGAGGCCATCATCGGAGTCCGGACCATTCGAGCGGAAAACAGGATTCCCCCCAGACAGAAAATCGAACTCTGGATCAAGGTCAAAAAGGACGAAGAAAAAAGGCTCATTTTGGATAACCAGACTTATATTCAGACCCTGGCCAATATCCGGAGGATCGAGACGTTTGATCAGCTCCCTGATGAAAAGAAGTTCCTGAAAGGAGTTGCTGGCTCCTGGGAGATTGCGATCCCGATTGAAGAAGGAGTATTCAACCTGAAACAGGAGAAACAGAGGCTGGATAAAGAACTCGCAAAGATCACGCAGGACATTGAAAGAATCGAAAAAAGGCTTCAGAATACAGATTTCCTGAAACACGCTCCTAAAAATGTCATCCAGGAAACAAAGGGAAGGGTTCAAGAGCTTCAGGCGAAGAAAGCCAAACTGGAAGAGAGCCTTGAACATATTCTTTCCCTGATATGAATATCGGCGAAGAGGATTATCCCCTATAAATCAGCCATGGAAATTGGGGCGAAAATCGTTCGGGTGGAAAGCTGTCCGTCTACCAATGATCTGGCAAAAGAGCTGGCTCTTTCCGGAGAAACAGAAGGCACGGTCGTCATTTCTGAGGAGCAAACACAGGGAAAAGGGACAAAGGGGAGGAGCTGGTTTTCAGCCCGGAGAAAGGGGCTTTATCTCTCTGTCATTCTCACACCTCCTTCTCCCAAGATTTCTCTTCTTCCTCTGGTGGCGGGATTAGCGGTCAGCGATGCCATTTTTTCCTCTGTTGGCATCCGCACGAGCCTGAAATGGCCCAACGACCTTGTCTGGGAAGGAAAGAAGCTGGGAGGGCTTCTCTGTGAGAGCGGCTATTTGGGAAACCGGGTCAACTATGTTATTCTGGGCTTAGGCCTGAACGTAAGCCATGGGAAGGATGATTTCCCGGAAGAAATTCGCCAGCAAGCCGTTTCCCTGAAACTCATAACAAAAGAGCAGACGGATGAAAAAGCTCTCCTGGAAAATCTCTGGCAGGCTTTAAATCACTGGTATGGACAGTTTTTGCAGGGGAAAAAAGAGGGGATTATCAGTGCTTTTCAGGAAAAATCTGCATTTCCTCTGGGAAGTGAGGTCACCTTGACAGTGAATGGAGAAGATATTTCGGGAATTTACAAAGGGATCAATCCCCAAGGAGGTCTGGTCCTGGAAAGAGGTGGCGAGGAAAGGGCTTTTTTTTCCGCTGAAATAAAAGCGATAAAGGATAGCCAGAAGGAGAGATGAGATGCTTTTAGCCATAGATATCGGAAACACGAACATAGTCCTTGGAGTATTCCAGGGAAAGAAACTTATTCAACACTGGAAAATTCAAACAGAAAGTGAAAAAACGAGCGATGAATACGGAATCACTCTTCTCAATCTGTTTTCTCTCTCGGGTTCGGAAAAAACAGAGATAGAGTCCATCATTATTTCCAGTGTCGTTCCTCCTTTAACGCCCGTTTTTGAAGACTTAAGCCAGAGCCTGTTCAAGGTTAAACCGGCTGTTGTCGGCCCGGGGCTGAAGACAGGAATGGCCATCCTCTATGAGAATCCTTTTGAAGTGGGGGCGGACAGGGTGGTCGCTGCTGTGGCCGCTTATGAGAAGCATGGCGGGCCCTGTATGGTAGTTGATTTCGGGACCGCCACGACCTTTGACGCCGTATCCTCCAAAGGGGAATATCTTGGAGGAGCGATAGCCCCGGGAATCCAGATCTCGGCGGAGGCTCTCTATCAGAAAACAGCCAAATTGCCGCGTATCGAGATCAAAAAACCCGAAAAAGCTATCGGCCGCACAACAGTCACCAGTATGCAGTCAGGCCTGTATTTTGGCTATGTGGGCCTGGTTTCCAAAATCATCGAGGAAATCAAAAATGAATTGGGGGAAGAAACGACTGTTATCTCCACCGGTGGCTTCGCTGCTCAGATCAGCCATGAGATTGCCTCCATAGATGCTCATGAGCCTGATCTCGTCCTGGAGGGTTTGTGCATCCTTCATGACAGAATCAGGAAATAGTCTTTGTCCCGTGAAGAAGGGCTATGAAAAGAAAGAATGAACAGAGAAGCGAGTATTACCAGTCGATCGCCCGATATTTCTTCAAGCTGCGGGGAGCTCCTTTTTTTCTCTCTTCCGCAGAGCTCAACCGCGTCGAAAAATGGGAAAAAATGGAAATTCCCCTCTTTGTAGTCCTGGAAGGAATCAAAAGGGCATTCGATAATTATATGAGAAAGCCCGGGAGAAAAACCAAAATCCAAACGCTTGCCTACTGTGAGAACCAGATTCTCAACGCCTTTGATCAGTATAGGGATAGGAGAGTTGGCGGCGAACGGAAGATAAGGGGGAGGACAGAGAAGAAGAATCAGGCCAAAGACGAGATAAAAAAGTTTTTAGACACTCTTCCCGGTCAAATCGGGTATCTCAAAGGCGCCTATTCTCGTGCGCAAAGACTGCTCTCTCATAGTCATGTGGATGAGGAAGAGCTTGAGCGAATCGAGGGAGAAGTCGAGGGCCTTATCTGGGAGCACTCTTCGGAGGAAGAGAGGGAAAGAGTCGAGACGGATGTGCGCTCGGAGTATAAGATCAAAGAAGGGGAGGAGTTTTTAAGAATCCTCAGGATAAAACTGGTCAAGGCCTTAAGGGACAGATACAAAATTCCCCACATTTCCCTTTTTTATTACTGAGAAGAATATTATTAGGGATTATTTCTTAACATTTGACATTTATTAAGTCATTACTAATTGAGAGGATGGTCAATGAATGAGGAAACGGTCAATGAATGAGGAAACGGTCAATGAATGAGGAAACGGTCAATGATTGAGGGGATGATTAATGATTGAGGGGATGATTAATGATTGAGGGGATGATTAATGATTGAGGGGAT
>CAZSGR010000213.1:0-5388 GCA_964606185.1 uncultured Eubacteriales bacterium | reverse complement strand
GGCAGATTTTATGAATGATTCAGGTAGACCTGGATCATTCACGAGTCGAGGTTGCTGCAAATGCGAGGCGCGGTTCATGAAGCTGTGGTTTACCACCGCGAATGGGCCGCAACAAAGCAGGTGCGGTGAGATCGGCTCGCCCGAAGGGTAAAAGATGCCGATATAAGTTGAATATTTTACCTTATTCAGATGTTTTGACTATGGTATCGGCAGATTTTATGAATGATTCAGGTTAAGGGGTGGCTCTCTCTTCCTTGCTGTACTTGTCGCTCGACATGAGGACTTCTTTAAAAGCTTTCACCACATCGGGACGGAACTGTTTTCCGGATTCCCTCTCAATCTCCTCAAACGCTTTCCATGGAGGCAATCCGGCTCGATAAGGCCTGTCTGTGATCATGGCATCATAGGCGTCAGCTACAGCAATGATTTCCGCTCCAAGCGGAATATCAGCCCTATATTTAGATGAAGACGTTTTTTTCTCAAAATAGAATTTGTGGTGGGCCAGGACAATCGGCACTGCCTCTTCAAGCACCCCGCCCACTAGAGATATGATACGGGCTCCCTTTTCTGAATGTTCAGCCATCAGCTCTTTTTCCTTATCGTTAAGGGAGGCGGCCTTTTTGACGATGTCCATGCTTATTTCAGTCTTCCCGATGTCATGAAGCAATGCGGCGGTTTTTATATTCTCTCTCTCATAGGAAGGCAAATCCATAAACCGGGCAATGTCTTCGGCAAGATAAGACACTCGCACCGAATGTCCCTGAGTGTATCGATCTGCAGATTCAAGATATTTGGAAAGAATCTCCAGGATCCCGATGTATGCGGCTTTTAAATCCTTGATCCTCTTTTCCTTTTCTTCGTAAAGATATCCCATTGCCGCGCTGGTCAGGATCAAAAAGGAGCCCCATCCGATAAGGCTGACTACGACATAGGTATTCTCTGTGCCGGCTGTGAAAAAGAGCGAAGGAGAAATCAGAATAAATATAACAACAACCAGAATACAAAGAAAGGCGGTGAGAACTGCCATCTTCCTTCCCAGGAAGTAGCCGGCTATGATTATGGGAAGATAAAAAAAGTTGAAGAAACCGATCTTATAAGGAACAAAAAAACTGATGAGGACAATGATGAGTAAAATGGAAAGAACAAGAATTTTTTCAAAGTGCTTGAATAAGTAGATTTTTACTTTATCCATTTTTTCTCCATCAAGAAGAAATATTGATCCTCTGCTTCTTTTCTATAGCCAGTTCTATTAATCAGAAAGACGCAACAAGTCAATTTTTTTCTCTTCCCTTGAAATCAACTTTTCCAGCTTCCCTCCTTCAGCTAGGACAAAGATAATAAAAATCATCCTGTTTACAAATAGCCTCTTGCGGTGATTTGTGCAGTGATTTTTTCGTCTTTCCTCTCACCCTCAACGAGGATTACCTCCCGTTAGTAAAGGTTAACGACGATGATTTTTTTTCATAAAGATGATTGCTGGCTATGGACTTCTTATTCGTATATATTTATAAGATTGCGTATGAAATTTTTTGAATTTTTCGTTAATTTCAGGGGAAGCGAGCACAAAAATACAAAACACCATAAAACCTGGATGCCTGGATTAAACCATCGGTATTAATATTTAGGGGGGTGGTCATGAGCATTTACCGAAAATCTTTTTTGTTTTCTGCATGAAAATTCCTGCCTCAAAAAAGTGAAATTGCCGTTTTACGCTTTGACATTTAAAATTTTATCATGATACAATTCCTAAACAATCTCCGCCAAGGAAGGTAGCGGACGGGAAAGAGCGATTTCATATTCTTAAAGAAATCACAAGCTCTTTACAAGTATTCAACCTTTGAGTTGAATGCAGGCGCGTTTGATAGATTTCACGGAGGGTTTATCACGCCTCCATAAAAAGAGTCAGGAAACATCCCTGTCTCAAAAAGTTATAACCGAGTGAAAAAAATGAGAAAAAACATACTTAAAACCTTAGCCAGCCGATTCCCTTCGCCACGCTGGCTTAAAACTCCCATTCCTTTCTTATCCTGCAAAAAGAAAGGACACCGGAAGGCCATGACTCTGATAGAAATTCTTCTCGCCGTGGCCATAGTCGGGACTCTCATGGCGGTTGGAGTGCCCGTTTACACGAACGCAATGTACAAAGCAAAAGTCAATCAGGCCATATCGAAAATCGCTCTGATGGGGCAGAAGATCGAGGATTTCATGATCGATTACGGAAGGCTCCCCGCAACTCTGGATGAGATTGGAGAGCCGAACGCGACGGACCCATGGGGAAATCCTTATGAGTACCTTGTCATTTTTGGCTTTGATAAACAAGAAATTGATGGAAAATTGCGGAAAGACCGGTTTCTGATTCCTCTCAATACAGATTTTGACCTGTACAGCATCGGGAGGGACGAATTGAGCGTTGCGCCTTTGACGGCTGGAGAGAGCTGGGATGATATCGTCCGCGCCAACAATGGGGGTTATGTAGGTTTAGCGCACAAGTATTAATCCGCTTTTTAGAGCATGAAACTTGAGCTGACATTCCTCCGCAGCAAAGTCGCCAAACGTATCTTCGTTCTCTTTGTCGCCTGCGCCCTGCTCCCAATAACTATCCTGGCTGTTATCTCCCTGATATCAGTGACAGGTCAACTCCGTGAACAATGTCAGGCACGTCTCCGTCAAACAACCGGAAGTATGGCCCAATATATCTATCAACGTTTTTCTCATCTCGATGATAACCTAAAGATGATCGCCGCCAACCTCATAACTAATCCGGAACAGTCTTATTACTCCATTCCTCAAGAACCCGAATCCGGCCCCAAACCGCGGTTTTCTGGCCTAGTCCTTTTTGCTGAAGAAGGCACGTCCAGACATCTCTTCGGTCATATATCCAATCTCCCTGAAATCTCCCAGGAAGCAAAAGAAATAATCCTGAGCGGAAAGACCATGATAATAACCGATTACCAGGAAAACGAGCGGACCCGAATATTCATGGGAGTGGCGATCCACCCCGCAAACCAGAGAAAAAATCTGCTTTTCGCCGAGATCAATCCTTCTTTTATCTGGTCCACTTTAAAAGATGACTTTCTCCTCTCCGGAACCCAACTGTGTTTAATGGATAAATCCAACAACATTCTTCAGACAACTTTACGGCTTCCGATCATATTTCCTGATTCGGCCCAGCTCCAAATGGAAGAAAAGCAACGCTCTCATTTCGAATGGATACACTTGGGAAAAAACTATATTGCCGGTTTCAGGCCCATAGTACTTGGGAATATTTACCTTGCCGATAACTGGAAACTCGTGTTGAGTGAACAAAGAGCTAATGTCCTCCAGCCACTTGTGGTTTTCAAGAGCTGGTTTCCGTTCCTCGTCTTAGCTACACTCTGGTTCGTTCTTTTCCTGAGTATCATTCAAATCCGGAGAAGTCTCGTGCCGCTCGAAAAGCTCAAGGAAGGGACAAAACGCCTCGCCAAAAGAGATTTCGACAGTCGAGTCATGGTCACAAGCAACGACGAATTCGAAGAGGTTGCGGAATCATTCAATTCAATGGCCAGCCAACTGGGAAAGCAGTTTAGAGCTTTGGTCGCGATGGGCGAAATCGATAGGGCCATTCTTTCTGTCCTGGATACGGAAAAAATCGTGAATACCTTAGTTGCCCGCATACGGGATGTCTTTCCCTGCAAGAGTATGAGCATGACTGTCGTCGACCCAAGCTCTGTCGATACAGCGCAGACTTATATCGGAGAAGATGAGAGCGGTAAAGAAAGGCACGTGGAGACAGTCAAGATCACGCCAGAAGAAATGCAAACACTCAGGGATAATCCCGAAACTCTATTGATTACACTGGAAGAGAATCTTCCTCATTACCTCACTCCTCTGGCCAATCAAGGAATTAAATCATTCCTGGTGCTGCCTCTTTTCCTTAAAGAGGGACTGGCCGGAATCCTCGCGCTCGGTTACATCAAACAGCCCAAGTTTTCCCAGGAGGACCTTGACAATGCCCGCCGGCTGGCTAACCAGGTGGCCGTCGCTTTTTCAAATGCCCGGTTGATCGAGGAGCTGAACGAGCTGAACTGGGGCACGCTCAGAGCCCTGGCCCGGGCTATCGACGCCAAATCCTCCTGGACGGCGGGCCACTCTGAACGAAGCACAAAGCTGGCCATAAAAATCGGCAAAGCCATGAGACTTCCCCAAGAAGAGCTCGATGACCTTCGTCGAGCGGGCTTACTCCATGACATCGGAAAACTGGGCATTCCGGCTGAAATCCTTGACAAAACGGGTACTTTAACTCCTGAAGAGTTAGAGTTGATGCGCAAACACACGAGTTTAGGAGCACGAATCCTGGAACCCATTGCGGCTTATTCTGATGTCATACCCATTGTTCTCCAGCACCACGAGTTTTATGATGGAACGGGCTATCCGAACGGGCTTATTGGAGAATCCATCAACCAGGGAGCCCGCATTTTCATCGTGGCTGACACCTATGATGCTCTCACCTCAGACCGTCCGTACAGAAAAGCACTTGACCACAAGAGTGCAATCAAGTATATCAAGGAAGGAGCAGGAATCAAATTCGATCCCAAAGCGGTGGATGCCTTTCTGAAAGTCATTGCCAAAAAGGGAGAAAAGTAAGATGATCCGGTTCAACATACGACTATCACATCCTCTACAAACGTTTCAGCATGTCTCCAGATGTCGTGAGGATGAAAAGCCAATTCGGCTTTGTCACAGGCAAGGATTCACTGCAGATGTAAAGAACGATGTGGTCTCACAAAATTCATGTCCGGCTAGTCCAGTACCGGACGCTATCCCATATGAAATAGGGCGGAAACTCAAATGAAAATAAATAAAATAGGTGTCATATTCCTCATCCTCTCTGTATTGTTTGTCTTCGGATGTGCAAGAAAACCAGTTATCCCGGATTCACTCGTAGGAATATGGAAGACTCCAACTCCAATTTATGAGGGGTGCTTTTTCCAGATAACAAAGGAGGAAATAAGCTTTGGATCCAAAGACGGCCAGGTCAGCAGCTTCTTCATCAAGGACATGAAGACTCAAAAAATTGCCGATGAAGAGTGGACTCTTTATACCATTTCGTATGTAGTGCGAGGCTATCAGAAGTACGAATTTCCCTTCTATTATCACCCCGCGAGTAACGGTGTGATAAGGTTCAAGAATAAGATGGAAAGCGTCTGGACAAGAGAGCCGGGACAATAGAATAAGAATTCTCAGCCAGAATTCATCCATCAGAGAAACCAAAAACCTGAATCCATTCCTCGATTTTTAATACCTTGGCTTACTTATTTTTGCTTAGTTTTTCACTTTCGGGCTATCTTCACTCACTATTTTTCCTTTTGACATTCCAGTTTCCCCGTGTGATAATTTTAAAGCCAAGAT
>CAZSGR010000212.1:0-5408 GCA_964606185.1 uncultured Eubacteriales bacterium | reverse complement strand
CTGTTGATAGAGAGAGCGAAGAAAATCGCATGACGATTAATCAGGCCACAACACTCGATCCGATGAAAGACAAGTCCCCCCTCAACACCAAAAAAGAAACCACAAATATTATAAAGGTCCAAATCGAGGAAATGGAACCTCTAAGGATAGTTTTCACGAGCAGTTTAAGAGAAAACATAAGTTTTATTGGATGGGGGGAGGACGAACAAATTGCATTACCCATTGGTTCAACTCTAGACATGGAAAATGGCGAATTTTCCTGGATTCCCCAACCCGGATCCATCGGCCAATACATCCTCCACTTTGCTGTTACAGACGGTTCGCGCAAGAGCCAACCTCTTCAATTTGTTGTGGATATTATTCCAAGAAGCCACGATTAAGAAATGATTCATCTCTAGATTTAATTCTATCGATTTCCTTTAAAAATCAACAACCACAGGAATTAATCCCACTATCAGGCTGAATTTGTTGGAAATTTACTATTTGCTTCTTTTTTAAACACGAATATCAAATGTTGATGGGTAATTAACAATCAATCAAGACAAGCTACCGCCGCTAAAAGAAGGAAATTCCACCCTTAGATTCATTAATCAATTTTTCACCAGGTTTGTTCATTTTTCTCTAAGCTAATGAAATTATCGGAAGATGGGATAAAAACCAGGAGAGAAAATACATGTTGTCTCGTTCAGCTCAAAAGATCGGGAAGTAATGCAATGAATGCATTTATAGAAACTTGTAAACAGAGATTGTCGGCAAAGTAGAAATCGAAGTATCTGGCAAAGTTTTGAGCCCCTCATCTTCTCCCTCAAACCTGGTTGCAGCACAAAATTTTGTTCTTGTGCAAAATAAATGCAAGTAGTCGCAAATTCTTTAATATTCTAGTAGAGGCAAATTTCAGTAACAATAGGGCTTTGGATGTATTTTTTGGAAGGAAAAAAGTCCCCCTTGCGGGGCCTTATCTAGGCTAATCGACCTAGGCTATTTGGTCTAGGTCGGAAAAACTACTTCGACAAGCTCTTCGTTTGGGCGACGCCGGCCAGCCATGCGGCGCTCTTTTGCAACAGCTTGAGATCTCTCCCGACGTTCCCTATAGCGCCTGTCCAAGATGACCTTGACGTCTTCTTGTCCCTTAAAAGTGCTGCTCAGCCCTTTTTCAAGATGGGTATAGGGCCGCCTGATCACAACACTCATAATCCCTGCCCCTCCTCCAGACATGTGAGCCTTCTTGGCGATTCTCATTGTTAATTTGGGCATAAAGGTTTTCACTGTCATTCCAGCTTCCTTTTAATTTATTCTTTGGTTAAAATAATGAAAAAAAAATCTTTAGATTCAATAGCCTCTAAGGGTAGTTTTGACGATGATTTTTATCCCACCCCCTTTCACCCCTAAGGGTGAGGATTGGAAGGGATTCTTTTTGATGAATGTGAAAATCGGCAAATTTATATTGCTTTGGCATTAGCAAAAAAATCCTTGACATAGAATATTTATTTAATTATATTTCAGCTACATAGAAACACAAAAGTGGGGAATATGAATAAATTTGTTCTAAACAATATTAGAGAATCCTTCTCTCTAGCAATTAAAATAGAAATTCAAAAGGGAGGAATTAATCTATGAAATTGAATTCTATGTTATCAAAATACCAATAATACTAAGGCATCTTAGAGAAGGATATGGGTGACAAGATCAGGGTTGTGATCGCTGACGACCACGGCCTGTTTCGGGAAATGCTCCGCCTAGTGCTGCGCCGGGAAGGGAGCATCAAGATCGTGGGCGAGGCGGTCAACATGCGACAGACAATCGATGTAATAGATAAACTTAAGCCTGATATCATCCTCCTTGATGGCACCATGCCCAAGATGGATGGCATCGAAATCCTTCCAGCAATCAGAGAAAAAAATCTGAAGACCAAGGCATTAATGATCGCTGCCAATAAGGATGAATCAATGATTTTCAATGCCCTGAAAGGTGGAGCCAAGGGTTTCCTCTCGAAGGATGTAAGCATCTCCGATCTTATCAAAGCGATTCAGGCAGTCCATAACGGTGAGGTTTGGCTCGAGCGGAAACTGATGGCCAGATTCCTCGAGGGAGAAGCCCTCGCCAATTCCGGAGGAGAAAGCCGAGCCGACAGACAAAATAAGGGACTGACTCCAAGGGAGAAAGAAGTCCTCTGTCTCCTCACTACAGGATGTACGAATAAAGAAATTGCCCAGGCCCTCTTCATCAGCGAAAAGACGGTCAAGAGCCATTTGAACAGCATATTCAGGAAGCTCGATGTTACCCGACGCCTCCAGGCCATCCTCTACGCGATAAATCGAGGCCTGGGCTAAGCATTTTTTTTAAAAATCCAACCAAAGTCCTATTGACAATTGGGCTTCAACTTGTTTCTACTAAAGGCGAAAAAAAAACAGTGACCTCACCACCTAATTTTCAGATAAGAATAGCCAAGAAAACCCGCGTTCCTGAAGAAGCGGGTAGCTTTATGTCTATCATCATCGGGCGGTCATATTCCCACCTCGAGAAGGAGCTGCACAGCGCTTTTAAGGGACAAAAGGATGTCAAGATCATCTTGGACAGGCGCTATGGAGAACGGCGGAAGAGATCTCAAGCTGTTGCAAAAGAGCGCCGCAAGACCGGCCGGCGTCGCCCAAAGGAAGAGCTAGTCGAAGTAGTAATTTCGACCTAGATTAAATGGCTTAAGTTAATCGACCTAAATAATGCAGCGCAAAAGAGATCTTTCCTTTACAAAAATTACATTTTAAGTCCAATCACTACTGGAATGGGCCTCTTCTAAAATATGATGTTGTTACCCGCTCGTCGCAAGCAGCAAGTTATAAGAGTGTCGCTCTCCTTAAGGTCGTACGCCATTACATAAAACACTTTTCAACTGTCTTTATCAGCAAATTTATCTCACATTTTTTACTCACATTCTGTATTCGGTTGTTTTTAACAGGGTAATGGGCTAAAATATACTCCTTCTTAAGGTGCACCATGACTCAAATAGAAGAAGCCAGAAAAGGCAATATAACACCTTCCTTAAAAAGTGTCGCGGAAGAGGAAGAAATCACCCCTGAGGATTTGCTCGATTTAGTCGCCCAGGGAAAGATCGTCATCCCGCTCAACCCTAATCACTCCCCTATCCATCCTGTGGGAATAGGCCAGAAGCTCAAGACTAAAGTCAATGTCAACATCGGAACCTCTCAGGACTTTCCACAGGAAGAAAACGAATTAAAGAAAGTCGAAGTCGCCTTGAAATACGAGACGGATACGCTGATGGACCTGAGCACAGGCGGCAATATCACCAAAATCAGAAAAATGATCCTTGATAAAGCCAGGATCCCTTTGGGGACTGTTCCTGTCTACCAGGCAGCCATCGAAGCTATCGAGAAGCGGAATTCAATCGTGGAGATGAAGGAGGATGACCTATTCTCTGTCATCGTGGCTCAGGCCAAAGAGGGCGTGGATTTCATGACCGTCCACGCAGGACTGACCTCAAAAGCTTTGGACAGGCTGAAGAACCAGGGGCGGGTGGCTGATGTTGTCTCTCGAGGCGGGGCATTTCATTTAGCCTGGATGCTTCATAACCAGAAAGAGAATCCTCTGTATGCGAATTTCGACCGGTTGCTTGAAATCGCTTATAAGCATGACGTGACTTTGAGCTTAGGAGACGGCCTCAGGCCTGGCTCCATCCTGGATGCCACAGACCGACCCCAGGTCGAAGAACTCTTAACGCTGGGAGAACTCGTTCAGAGAGCGTGGGAGCACAATGTCCAGGTTATGGTCGAAGGACCAGGTCATATACCTCTTGATCAGGTCGAAATGAACGTAAAGCTCCAGAAACGGATCTGCCACGAGGCTCCTTTCTATGTATTAGGGCCACTGGTCACAGATATTGCACCGGGCTATGATCATATCGTCTCGGCTATCGGAGGCGCAATCGCGGCTGCGGCCGGTGCGGATTTCCTCTGCTATGTTACTCCCTCCGAGCACCTCGGACTTCCCTCGGTAGATGATGTCAGGGAAGGTCTCATTGCATCAAAGATTGCCGCCCATTCTGCTGATATAGTCAAGGGTGTCAAAGGCGCATTGAACAGAGATTTACAAATATCCGAAGCAAGAAAAAAACTCGATTGGGATAAACAGCAGGAACTCGCTCTTGACCCCCATAAATTTAAAGACGTCCGGAAGAAAAGGAAGTCAAAATCTAAGGCCTGTTCCATGTGCGGTGATTTCTGCGCTATGCAGATTGTCAGCGAATTTCTCAACTCTGAAGATGGAAAGGCCGATGACCTCTGTTTCTAAAAACCTTCTCTTCGGAACAGCCGGAGTTCCTCAGTCAACATCTCCCCACTCGACCTTAGCCGCTGTTCAGGAAATCTCCCGATTAGGACTCGACTGCCTCGAGATAGAATTCGTCTGGGGCGTAAAGATGGGCAGTGACTTGTGCCAGAAGATAAAAGAGAAAGCCAAAGAACTCAGCGTTGCTCTCAGTGTCCATGCGCCCTATTTTGTCAACCTGAATTCAGCTGAAGAAGGGAAAAGACTTTCCAGCCAGGAACGGCTCCTGAGTTCGGCCAGGATGGCTGAGAAATGCGGAGCCAAAAGCGTTGTCTTTCACTGCGGATATTACGGAAAGTCAAATCCTGAAACAACTTATGAGACCATCAGAAAAGGACTACAGGATATTCTCTCCATCTTGAAATCAGAAAAGAATCCTGTTGTACTCAGACCGGAAACCATGGGAAAAAAGTCGCAGTTCGGGTCGCTCGAGGAAATCCTGTTCCTCTGTCGAGACTTAGACGGAATGCTGCCGTGTATCGACTTCTCCCATATTCATGCCCGTGAAGGGAAGGTGAATAGCTACGATGAGTTTTTCCGAGTTCTGAAAAAAATCGAAAAAAAACTGGGGAACGGAGCCATAAAGAATATGCACATCCACATCTCTGGCGTCGCCTACAGCGGAAAAGGAGAGATAAAGCATCTCATCCTGAATGAATCAGATTTTCGCTACGAGGAATGGATTCAAGCACTGAAAGATTATGGAGTTGAAGGCCGCGTCATCTGCGAAAGTCCCAACCAGGAACAGGATGCCCTCATGCTGAAAAAGCTATACAGGCCTGATTTTATGAAAAAGGATTAGTGTTCCTTATCATTTCGAGGTTTTATGGGATTCCTTCGCTTTACTCGGAACAGGCTTGGCAATCTCATGCAACGGATGGAACGAATAAGGAGTGTCATTACGAGCAAAGCGCGGCAATCCCATACAACGAATGAAACAAATAAGAAGTGTCATTGCGCGCAACAAGATGAACGAGTAGGCTCGTAAGGAATGCCTTATTGTCATTGCGAGCGCAGCGCGGCAATCCCATACAACGAATGAAACAAATAAGAAGTGTCATTGCGCGCAA
>CAZSGR010000211.1:1989-5427 GCA_964606185.1 uncultured Eubacteriales bacterium | reverse complement strand
CACCGGCGGGAGGTTTACCGTTCTTGAAACGATCCTATCTACTACAATGGAAATTGAAGACAAGAAAAATTGGGGACTATCCCCAATTTAACTGTCTACACACTTGATATACCAACAGCATTGTGCTCATTAATTCTTTAATTCTCTATTGGTTCTTATCTACATCTATTGGTTCTTATCCACATGGACCGTCACAGTTAAGCTGTGGGATGGGATTTCTGCTTTAATCGTGAAAAAACTATCGGCTGAGCTCCCGACCTTGACCAGGAAGGATCCCTTTGTTTGATTAATAGCGATATTGATATTTTCTTGTACCTCCACTGCTGGTCCATCAGGCCCGGAAACGCTGAGCGTGACCACACGGGGCTCTCCGGGCAGTGCCACCCTGTTCAGAGTTATCGTGGCTAAAGCAGACCTGCCAGCGAGGATTCGCGGAGGATCTACGACAATCGATTCGATCTTCATCTGGGGGAAAACTGCCACATCCTTTTTGGCGATGTACAAGCCCTTGTACAGCAAGTGAACGACTGCGCCACCTGGGTATTCTCTATCTGTCTTGAGAGGGAAAGAAGTTTGGGACACTCCAGCGGGAACGGAGATTGAAAAACGAGGTCCGTCAAATCCCCAGGCTGACTTTCCATCCTTTGTCTTGACAAAGACCTCAAACTCGAAGCCCTGGGCTGTGACCGGCCCGGCAAAGTCTACTGTTGCCGTGGAAGTCTCGTCAACAATAATCGGCAAATCCTCAACAGAGAATGATGATACAGTTAATGGAGAAACAGACTGAAAAGTCTCTTTTCTGCGGCTTATAGATGACGTTTTTGCTTCAATCTCAAAATAACTCGGCGCTTCTAAACCTAACTGGATATCAAAGGAACCTGTTTTTTCTCCTTCTGGAATTGTGATTTCAGAAGGAATCGTGATAAGCCCGGAAGTCAACAGGATCAGGTCAACTTTCGTTCCCCCTGAAAGAGCAGGCTCGCTCAACGTTAGAGTCGCCTCCACTGTCTCTCCTTTTACTGCCGGCGCACGCTCCAGGATGAAAGATTCAATTTCAGGCGGACAGACGATCTCCACTTCCTCTGTGACAACATGACCTCCCTGGTGAACCGTCACCACAGCGAAAGTGCCGCAAAGAGCCGCCGGCTTTCTCCCGTCAAGCAGACGGAACGAGAATGATTTTGTTGTTTCCCCGGCTGGAATGTGAAGGGCACCTTGAACGACAAAGCTGCGATGCCTTGATCCCTTGCGATCTCTAATCGACGCCGTCAGATCAAGCCCGCCTTCCGGAGCAGGTTCCCTCAGCACGGCAGTCGCATGGGCAAGTTGATCGATTAAAATCTTTTTCTGATCCACGGAAACAGACGAGATAAACCTCACGGCATTGAGGCTAACACTTGCCCACATTTTACTTTTCGCAGAAGCCTGGGCCTCAATGGATATGGTGTTCGGGGCCTCTCTGGATATCTGGATCTCAAAGTTTCCGGTTCTCTCACCCTCCGGGATCCTTATCTCAGCGGGAATATTCATGGCTTCAGACTCTCGAGGAACGAGTTTTACTACTGCACCTCCCTCAAGAGCAGGCGCGCGCAAGGTGATGGTGGCCTGGGCTGTCTCGCCTTTTACAGCCGGTTGAGGAACGATAACAAAGGACTCTATGGCAGGCGGCCAAACAACCTGCACTTCTTCTGTGACTCGATATCCGCCCTGGACAACATTCACAACCACACCCACTGTGCTTGCAGTTGACGCCAAGAGGTTAAAAGAGCCTCGTGTCTCTCCGGCGGGAATCTTGATGTTGAACCGAGGGCCAAATGTATTCGCCGTGCTTCCTGTTTTTGTGGTGAATTCCACTTTGAGATTCAGGTCTCCTTCAGGAGCGGGCTCTTTAAGCCTCACGGTTGCGGTGGCGGTCTGATCGACAATGACCGGTTTCGGTTCGACAGATACGGATGATAGGATCACAGGAGGATTCACGGGCAGCCTTATCTGTCTTGAGCTCAGTGAGGAAGTCTTCGTTTTTATCGTGATGTATTCGGGTGCTTCCCGGGAAATTCTAAAATCAAAGGTCCCCTCTTTTTGCCCCTCAGGAATCACAATCCGGGAGGGAAGGGAAACAGCTTCCGGGTGGTCTGTGCTCAAAATGACTTCTGTTCCCTCTTTGAGAGCAGCAGACCACAGTTTTACAGTCGCCTTGGCTTCCTCACCCGCATGAACGATCAGCGGCTCTACGATCAATTGAATGATCTTTGGCGGCCAGACAACATCGACTTCCTCGGTTACGCGACGATTGCCTTGGACCACACTGACATGGGCACGCCGCGGCAGCTCCTTGGATGTCCGGAGCTGGAACGTGCTTTCTTTCTCACCGGCTGGCACCTGAATTCTGAAGGGAGATCCGAATCCTGCAGCATGCCGCCCCTCAGGATATTTGACCTCAACCACAAGATCGAGGCCTCCTCGCGGGGCGGGATTGTTCAAGGTCACTGTCGCGGTCGAGGGCTGGTCGGCGAATATCGGTTTCGGCACAATAGAAAGGCTGGACACATAGACTATCGCACTGGTATCGATTTCATACTTTTGAGGCTTGACTTTCTTGGGAGGCTCATCGGGTTTTACAGTATGGACCTCTTTTCCTTTAATTCTTGCCATCACACTGATTGTTTTTGTAACCGATTTGCTTTGTGTCCGGTTCTTATCGACAGCGATAACACGTAAATATTGACGCCCCACTTTGGTGGCTTTAAATTGAACAGAGAGAGTCACATTTTTCTGTCCATTTGCTCTTCTTCTGACAGTCCTTCCTTCATACTGAAATCCGACATAGTCGATGCCAATTTTGCTGGTGGCTGTGATCTTGACAGTGAAGGATTCGCCGTATGCAACAGATGCAGGCATAACCACTTTTATCACTGAAGGGGCTTCTTTGCTTTGAATGGTAGCAGAAAGAGAATGAGAAAGAGAAACAATAGAACCGATGAAGAGGATTAAGATAAAGAGGATTAAAAGGAGATATTTATAGAAAAGATTTGAGTTTGGTTTATTCAATATATTCACTTTACCTCCTTATTTGCGAGATTTTCTTGTTCATCAAAACAAAATTCACATTCTGCTTTTCCCGGATTTCGCATTCTATAGTAAATAGCAGAATATATCTCGAAAATATGAATGTCAACAGAGAGAAGAATGTTGAAAAAGAAAAAAGGTGAGAAGAGAAAAAGGTAAGAAGGGAAAAAAACCAAAATAATGTTCACTGAGCTTCCTTTATGTCATTGCGGGCGCATCGCAGCAATCTCGTACAGAAAAATGGGGGCTGTCTCCTTCCCCCTATGTCATTACGAGTGCAACGTGGTAATCTCGTAGAATGAAATGGAGACTGTATTCTTTTTGTGTCATTACGAGCGCAGCGTGGTAATCTCGACCATATGTCATTACGAG
>CAZSGR010000211.1:0-1889 GCA_964606185.1 uncultured Eubacteriales bacterium | reverse complement strand
AAATGTTAAGACGAGACCCCTTATTCCGCTCGCAGATTCTGTAATGTGAAATGTTAAGACGAGACCCCAATTTTCACTAAACAACCATAATAATTCCGCCCACAGTATGGACGACTATGGCCCACCACAAAACTTGCTTGCTCTTATCTTCTTTATTTTTCTTCCGGCACTTTCAAAAGCCAGGGATATTTCTTCTCAATCTCTCCCCTGATAATGGGATCCAATACTGTTTCGTAGAGAGTTTTCGCTTTTCCGAGTTGGTCAGATGTTAAATTTTGTGCTCCACTGAGGTTGGCTCCCCGGAGGTCTACATCTTGAAGATCCGCACCCTCAAAATTAGCTCCCTCCAAATTGGCCTTCCAGAGTTTTGCCCCTTGAAGTATAGCGCCTTCTAAACTGACACCCTGCATTTTAGCTAAAAAGAAATTAGCCTCCTGTAGGTCTGTTAGCCAGAATTCTGCTCCCTGTAGCTTGGCAAACCAGAGCTCTGCTCCTTGCATCTTGGCTTTGCCGAGAAGGGCTTTCTGGAGATCTGCATGCTTGAGATTAGCGCCCCGCAAGTCGGCCAGCCAAAGTTGGGCTTTATAAAGGTTGGCTCCCTCAAGATTAGCTTTACTCAAATCGGCATGCCAAAGGTAGGCTTCTTGAAGGTTGGCTTCTTTCAAATCACTTCCAGCGAGATTCGCCTCCTCAAGATTAGCCTCTTGAAGTACAGCTTTTGTCATTTTTGCTATCGGAAGATGTGCTTCTCGAAGGTCTGCCTTTTCCAAAACTGTCGAAATGAGCGTGGCTCCTTCCAGGTGAGCTCCATTGAAGTCTGCCCAATAAATTTCCTTGTATTCCTCATCCGGTTTGGTGACCAATTTTTGGTAGCTCAGATCAATACAGAAAAAAGATTTCAGACGACACTCCGTTCTTTTATTCGATTCGTCCAGGCCGACTTGAGGAAAACCTGCATTCGCAACAGGCACGATGAAAAGTAGAAAGATACATTCGTAAGCAATCACTATCAAAATCAAGACGATTTTCGCTATTTTATTTAGTAGAATTCCGATCTTCTGATTATTCTTTTGCGGGATAATTTCATACCGGGTCCAGAACGCGATAACAATGAGAGCTCCCAAAACAGGAGACAACCCGATACCATACGCCAGAACCGGATCATGTGTTTTAGCGAACCAGGTGGAGATGATTCCCAAGACTATCGGCAAAGAGAACCATACTGAAAATATGACAAATGCAGATTGAAATCTCCCGATAAATCCCTTTTCTGGATAATCCAGAGCGACCAGCATCCATGGATAAAGATGTGCTCTTCCCAATTCTGGAAATACCTTTTTGAGTTCATCGATCAGCTCTCTTCTGAAAGTCAAGTAAAGTTGCAGGTAAATAAAAACAAATATCGCTATCACGGGAGAAAGGATGAAAAAGCCATCGAGATAAACATCCATGCCGATGATTGGAAGATGGACGGCATCATTGAGAATAATCTGCCTGTCCGACATGCCGACCACGGTGAGTGCGCAATAAATCAGGAAGCCAATGTAGAGAAAATAGATTTTGCGGGCATTCTTTGAGGCCTCGGTGACGTTTTGAGAAAGCCGCGAAATTTTTAGATTCTTTTCAGATTTATCGATTTTGGCTGTTGTTGATGGAGAAGCAGGTTTCTTTTTCATGATATTCCCCTTTTCAGTGCAAAATTATTGAAAATAAACTGATCAAAGTCAGCCATATCAAGTCTGCATATGTTATCTTATGTATCTGGTCCCTTTTTATTCAATAATTTCAATAATCATTTTATCTATATAGAATTCTTCCCACTTGAAGAATCTTATTATAATTTAATTTTTGTTCTGAGCTTATCCTAAATCTTCAAATTCAATATCCTC
>CAZSGR010000210.1:0-5477 GCA_964606185.1 uncultured Eubacteriales bacterium | reverse complement strand
TCCAAACTGGCCTCAACCACATCTTCGACCATCCTGTCGATCCGGGAGGCCTGCCATTTGCCCAAAATCTTAACAAGATGCGGAGGGATATCTTTCTCTTTAATGACTTCGGCTCTGATGGCATCATCGATATCATGGTTGACATAGGCGATAATATCAGAGGCTCTGACCACTTGCCCTTCCAGTGTATCAGGCATATTCTTTTTCCCATCATCGAGTATCTCTCCCCGCCCTTTTGAATGCTTTAGGATTCCGTCCCTGACTTCATAAGTCAGGTTCAAACCCTTCCCTTCATACTCAAGCTTTTCCACCACGCGGAGGCTTTGTTCGTAATGCGTGAATCCCCCGGGAAGAAGCTTGGCCAACGTTTCTTCTCCTGCATGGCCGAAAGGTGTATGACCGAGGTCATGGCCCAAAGCAATGGCCTCTGTTAAATCTTCATTCAGCAGGAGTGCCTTGGCGATGGTGCGGGCTATCTGAGAGACTTCCAAGGTGTGGGTTAATCGAGTTCTGTAGTGGTCGCCGAAGGGAGCCAGAAAAACCTGGGTTTTGTGCTTTAATCTTCGGAAGGATTTACAGTGGATGATCCGGTCTCTGTCCCGCTGGAAAGACGTCCTTAACGGATGGGGAGCTTCTGGACGCTCTCTCCCCTTAGACTTTGCACTCAAACACGCTTGAGACGATAGAGTTTGCGCTTCCCTCTCCTCAAGTTTTTCCCTAATGCTCATTTGAAAAGCCTGAAATTAAATGAATCGAAAATCCTCATCTATAGCTCAAAATCAATTATTCTATCAGCAAAAAGGCATAGCGATTCATTTTCTGGTCATAATCAGAGAGGACGTGAACCGGATAATCCGCATGTCTGACTGTGGAATAGACATCGATGCACATCGCTTCGGGAGTGGGCCGGGATATTTTCGGCTCTTTGCAATTTTCTTTTGTCCCCGGACATTCCTCACAGATATTGCAGCTGTCCATGAATAGAAGGAAAGCCTTTTCGTAGCCGGATACGAAAACCTCTCTCTCCAGCTTGAGAAGCTTTAAGTTGAGTTTTCTCGTCCAGGCAAAACGATCTTCAGGCTTGTCGACTTCTTTCTCAAAATGGAAAATAACGGCTTCTTTGTATTCCTTAAAAAATTGTTCACACTCTGATAATGAAGGAACATTTGGAGGGCAGGTCGCCGTTTGCCCGTATTCATTGCATCCGAACATGCACTTCATGCGAACCCAGAAAGCCGTCACGATTTTTCTGGGATCAATCCACTTGAAATCAGCGAAGTTATGCGCATTGAATTTTTCTTCAAGTTTCTTTTTATCGACCATGAAATGAGCCCTCCTCGGGATGAGTCTCAATAAGCAGCCCATTATAACACAGGCCTACGCGGCTCGCTATATTAATAAGCAGTAACTGCTTGACGAAATTAATTCTAAATCTAAAAATAAAAAAAAGGGACAGGCTACTTTTTTGAAGAAGGAGGACAGCACCTCTCTTCCTAAAATATGAACTAAAAGGGACAGTCCCCTCTACCAATTAGCCTGTTGTTTATGCTCATTAATTAGGTAACTCTTCTGGTAATGATATTGAAGATAACAATGTCATTGCGAGCGACCGAAGGGAGCGTGGCAATCTCATACAAAGAGAGTATATTTCCACTCTGACTTCATTTCACTCTAGGAGATTGCCACGCTTCGCTCGCAATGACATACAAAAAGAGTTACCAAATTACTGAGCGCATGCACCTGTCTTCTTTTTCATGGCCCCTTTATCATTTTAATTCGCACAGCTTGAATTTTTCCATCTGTTTGATTAATGTTAAACTTGAAAAGTACAGGGGCTAAAAGAATTCAAGTATGATTGAAGAAAACGTAAAAAAAATCCTAGAGGAATTGCCTCCGGGAGTCGAGCTCATGGCCGCCGCCAAAACAAGGACTCCCAAAGAAATCCTGCGAGCCGTGGAAGCGGGAGTCACAATCATCGGAGAGAATTACGTCCAGGAGGCTCTCGCAGCCTTTGAAGCCGTGGGCCCCTTAGTGAAATGGCATTTTATTGGCCACCTCCAGAAGAATAAAGTGAAGAAGGCTGTCCAAATTTTCGATATGATTGAAACTGTCGACTCCATAGAACTTGCCAAAGAAATTGACAAAAGATGCTCTCAGAACAATAGAATCATGCCCGTTCTCGTTGAAATGAATAGCGGGAGGGAACCGCAGAAATTCGGAGTTCTACCGGAAGAAGCTGAAACCCTAATTAAAGAGATGCTCCCACTCCAAAACGTCAAAATAGAGGGGCTGATGACCATGGGGCCTATGTTCGGAGACCCGGAGGATGCCCGGCCTTACTTTATAGAAACAAGGAAAATTTTCGATCAGTTGAGATCTCTCGCGCTTCCAGGAGTCGAGATGAGATATCTCTCCATGGGGATGACGAATTCTTACAAGGTTGCCTTAGAAGAAGGCGCTAACATCGTTAGGATCGGGACGAAAATCTTCGGACCGAGAGATTGAACTTGCCGAAAACGTGATACATAGCTGATTCGGTTTATTCGATCTGTTCCATAGAAAAATAAGAGATCAGGCTTTCTTATTTCCTATGAGATTGCCGCTCTCCGCTCGCAATGACAATAAACGATAAGAAATTATCGTGTTACTTCGCAATGCTCGCAATAACAATAGAATATATTACAAGATTGTGCTCATTTTTATGAGAATGGAAGAAAAGGGAATCTCTCCTCTCGTCTAAATGGGAAATGGAGACCTGACTTCCTACCCTATATCAGAATTCCTTCTTGCCAGCCCAGTTTTATGAGTTGGATCCTATCAGGACTGCTGACTCCGAGGTTATGCCGAGTGTCGGCAAGGAAAATGTGCTTGGCTGGAGGCTGGAGTGGTCTGTCTTCGCCGAAAAACTCGCGGCGCTTGGCCTGTAGAATCCGGACTCCTACAGAATCGACAGCGACAGGATCCTGACTGATTAGCATCCCCTTGTACTCCCAGACATATTTATCGCTGTAATGATGGGGGCCAATGCCGTGGAAGAGAGGATTCAGCATAAGGAGTATATTCAGCTTAGTCCTCTCTTTAAGGTTGAATTCTGTCCAGAGTGTGGCTAAATCTGCGCAGGAATCACCGTGGTAGGCGAAAGCCTGCGGAACGAACATGATATGGTTTTTTATGCAACCTCCCATACCCGACCAGTGATGTGTTCTTGCGGGCCTCGCATTGATGAGCACTGTGGCGTTCTGGAATATCGGGTTCCTCCTCACTCCCCTGTCATCCACACCGATGTTTTCCTCAGCAACACCGGCATCCATGATCCTCCGCTTTATGGCTTGCTCGACCTCGCTGGTTGTCGGAATAGGCCGCCAGACATTGCTCTTAATGCCGACTATATCCGAAGGTTTGATGATCCTTTTCCAGGCAGCGACAGCATTGCTTTCTCCAAACAATGTCGCCACTGCCTCATCGAGCATTCTCTGGATAACATCCGGGTTAGGCTTCTTGAAGGACAGTAAAGCATTTTCATCCCTGATTAGAACGACTTTAACCTTTCCAGCTTCCTCAAGCTTTCCAGCGGATTCCTTCCTTTCTGCTGTCTTCATACTGCAAGCCCATGCACCCGCAAACGGAGTCATGGCCGCGACTTTGAGGAAATCTCGTCTCGTAATGATCTTCTTCCCCATTTCTTCCTCCTCCTTTATCATTTCATATTTTCAAGAAACGAGAAAAACGCAAACTCTCGAAAAAGAGCCTTTTTACAGACAAATAGCTTATTTATTTAATTCTTTTGACTACCTGCTCTAACATACCTTTAGCATAATTTGCGGAACGCCCGTTGAATAGGACGACAAGAATGTCCTTCTTGAGTATGACAGCTGTCCACTTCTTATCCTCAGTCTGGACCAAGCCCATCTCTTTCGCATCTGGCATGTATATTTCCAAGAAATTTTTAAAAGCCCGCGAAGCCTTTGACTCATCAGGATAACGAATTGCGAGCAGATAAGACTTTTCATTATCCTCTCTGTATGTCCCGAGAGCTGCTTCTGTCTCCTGGTCAAGAAGGAGAATGTTCTCATCAGAAACATAAAAATGGTAATTCAAAATCATATGGTTGTGAAAATAATGCACACTTTTTTCAACAAGCGCCTCTTCGGGTAGTAAGGCAATAATATCAGGTTTTTTCCCTTTTTCTTCGATAGAGGAAGCCACTTTTTCCCCCAGTGCAAACAAGGCCTCCTTGGCATCCTTAGTTTCTTCTTCAGCGTACAGAGAGACGAAGAACCGGCCTTTCCAGAATGAGAGAAGACCTCCTTTGTACGTTGATCCCCTGCCGACTCCAGCATCTTCACCCTCAAGGTCATGAGTGAACACTCCAAAAGCATCCTTGGATGATGCCATCTCGAATAAATCCGCAACTATGTCAGGCTGGTCGCTTTTGGAAAAACGTCTTGCCAGGAGCAGCCTAAAATTATAAGAACGGTAGACCTCTCCGGCACCGTTGATATAGTCAAAAATCGTCTGGGGGTTATAGAGGTCGTCTTTTTCTTTAGCTTCCCAGCCGTTTATGTACCGAGGTAACATGTTTCCCAGAATGTCCCTTTTATCTTTAGAATTCGCGCCCATCAAGCTTAACCCTCCTATAAAAAAAAGGAAAACTATAATAATAAAAGTTTTTTTCATGATTAAAGATTTTAACCAATTGCATTGAAAACGTAAAGAATAAAGCGCTAAAGCCGAAGCCGAAGTGTATCATCATTTTCATAAAGGGCATTTTTTATTAATCAGCAAGACCTCGTGATTTTCTAAATCATTTAAAAAAAAAGACTTGATTAAATCTTATTATTTCTATAATATTATGTTGATAAAAAATATTAAATGCAATAATATCTACTGCAATAATAGAGTATTTTTCACAATAATAACATTATTAACTTGGAGGACGTCATGATAAAGCTTTCAACCAAGGGACGGTACGGAACCCGTTTGATGCTCAACCTCGCCTATCATTTCAAAAATGGCAATGAATCTGTCATTCTCAAAAATGTATCCGATGAAGAAGAGATATCCATCCGGTATCTTGAACAGATTGTCATTCCTCTCAAAATAAACAAGCTGGTGAAGAGCATCAGAGGTGCAGGCGGAGGATACACACTTGCGCGTCATCCCTCCAAAATTAAACTCAATGAAATCCTTCACGCTTTGGAAGGATCATGCTGTCTGGTGGATTGTGTGGAAGACGACGATTACTGTTTACGCACTCCGATCTGTGCATCTCACGACATCTGGGCCCATGCCAGTAAACTCTTAAAAGATTATTTTGGGGATATTTCTCTTCAAGACCTCATTGAAATCTCAAACAAAAAAAGTTCCAAAGCTAAAAGCAAAACTAAAACTCTTTAATAGAGTTACGCCTCAGCAAAATAAAATAACGCCGCTAATATAAGATTCTTGGTATCCCCCTTTAAGCATCATATTAATAA
>CAZSGR010000209.1:0-5501 GCA_964606185.1 uncultured Eubacteriales bacterium | reverse complement strand
TGTCGCTTCTCTCCTCGCAACGACGTCTCCGACAACCTCGACTCGTGAATAATCCACGTTAGTTCATGGGTAAAGTAATGCGGCAGCAGCTTCCAGGGCCTTCTTTATCGCAAAACTCTATGCGCCCCTTGTTGGTTTCTACTGCCCACTGAGCTATAGCCAGACCAAGCCCCGCCCCCCCTTCTTCTCTAGAGCGAGCCTCATCTACCCGGTAAAAGCGGCCAAAGACCTTAGTGCGTTCGGCTTCAGGAATACCCGGTCCATCATCGATTATGTCAATAATGGCTTGCCCGTCGCTCGCTGTCTCAATCAGCACTTGTATACGGCCACCGGCTTGAGTGTATCTGATGGCATTGTGAAGGACATTCATCACGGCTTGTCTGATCGTTGCCGAATCTATTGTGACAATAAGAGTCGAGAGGCCATCCCTTGAAAGAGCCTGGTTCTTATCTTCTGCAAGAATGCTCAGCGCATTCATGATTTCCTGTACAAGAGAAGTGAGATCTGTGGGCTGAGGATTCAGTTGAATCTTTCCTGAGCCTCCTCTTGTCAGTGTTAACAAATTATCAATGAGTTGAGTCAGGCGTTCTGTCTCTTCGAGCATACTGCTGATTGCCTCACGATAGGCGTCACCGTTGATCGGACTTTGCAGGGCGACTTCACCGACACTACGAATAGATGTCAAGGGAGTTCGGAGCTCGTGAGAGGCGTCAGCCGTAAAGCGGCGCAACCGGTCAAATGAATTCTCGAGCCTGGCCAGAGTTTCGTTGAAGACTGTGGCCAAACGGCCGATTTCGTCGTTCGGATTCAACACGGGAAGACGTTCAGAGAGAGATTCTGCGGTAATCTCGTGCGCTTTCTGTGTGATGGCACTGACAGGAGAAAGGGCGCGGCCGGCGAGGATGTAACCCCCTATGAGCGCCAGGATAAGGGCGCATGGAATGCCGGCAAGCAGTATGGTTAACAGAGTCCTCAGGTTCTCTTTTATTTCCGTAATATCCTGAGCAAAGGCAAGTTCATATCCGACCTCAGGGATAGTACTCTGCTTGATCTCGAAAAATCGTCCCTCAGGAGATCTCCATGACCGGTACGGTTTGAAACTCTCTTTATCGAACTTTATAGTGAAATGAACATTCTCCCACGCCTCTGTATAATACACATTCGTGAATTCTTTGGTGATCAGAAACATGCTTGTTTGACCGAGATGGAGAACGTCATACAGATCCCCGAACGAAAACTTTACTACGTTCTCAACAGTGGTGTAGTCGCTGTCAAGCTTACTCTGGGCCATGGACTCCATCCGGCTATGCATAAAGGCATAGACACCAAAGGAGACAATACTTAAGATGATGAGCAGAACGGCTGCATACCAGAGTGTGAGCCGGATACGGATGCTAGACTTCTTCAATTTCATGCATCTCCCTCATTCAAGACAAAGCCGACTCCTCTGATTGTCTTCAGCAGTTTTTTCTTAAAAGGCATATCCATTTTCTGGCGTAACCTGGCAATGTGCACGTCGATCACGTTGTCTAAAGGAGTTGCCCGCTCTGTAACCTGCCAGACGTCTCGAGCCAGCATCTCCCGTGATACGGCGTGTCCTTGATGGCGCATTAAATACTCCAGTAGCTCGAATTCTTTTCCCGTTAGAGGAATATCCTGCCTTCCACGAGTGACCTTCTTTGTGACACAATCCAGCTCAAGGTCGGCCAGCCTGTATCTCAATGCCTGGTCTGTCCTCCCGCGCCTCGTGAGTGCCCTGATTCGCGCCAATAACTCGGGAAAAGCAAATGGCTTGACCAGATAATCATCAGCCCCACTGTCCAATCCCAGGACTCGGTCTTCGATCGTGTCTTTAGCTGTGAGAACCAACACCGGTGTCTGACAGCGCTGCTCCCTCAGGGCAGACAGGATCTCCAGCCCACCTCGACCGGGAAGCATGAGGTCAAGGAGAATCAAATCAAAAGCTTGAGTCGTGGCAAGATAAAAACCTTCCTCACCGGTTGTCGCCACGGTCACCTGGTAGTGTTCAGACTCCAATCCTTTCTGTAACGCCCGGGCCACCTTCGGCTCATCTTCAACGACCAGTATATGCACGATATTCCTCGATTTTATTGATTAAAAATTTCATGATATACGATAGCACAAAAATAGCACTCATCCAATAACAGCTCACGGCCTTCAACGGACTTTAAAATCACCAGCTCCAATCCGGGACTCATGATACTCGTCAGCTTCTTTCTCCTTTATTGTTTATTTGCGCTTTAGGCTTACAGAAAAGCCTTCAGTGCTTATTTCGTGAAACGTTGTCTCGAGACTGGGATCATTCTTTATGGCATCCAGGAATTCTTGCATATCGCGGGCATAGTTAGTCACATTATGGGCGATTATAGCGCCTCCTGGCAAAATCCGGTCTTCCAGCAGACGCAAGAATTTAACGTAATCCGGTTTCCAGGCGTCGATGAAGACAAAATCGAACATCCCTTCGATTTTGGGAATTTCCTCAAAGGCATCGTTGATTCTTGAGTCAATCACATCCTCCAATCCGGCCTTTCGGATATTTTGCTGGGCCACCTGGCCATAGCCTTTGTCAATTTCGATGGTGATCAACTTACCGCCGGTCTTTTGCAGGGCGATTCCCATCCACAACGCGGAATACCCAGTGAAAGTACCTATCTCCAATCCACGCTTGTAATCGTGTTGAATAATAAAATCATACAGGAAGCGGCCGTCCCGGCACGGGACGTTCATGTCCTCATGCACATAGGTCAAATCCTTCGTCGTTAACATCGGAAGCACCTTCGAGTCCTCCATTCCCTGGAAGGCGTCGGCAAACACGTCCGAGGCTTGGGGAATGGCAAACTGCTCATCGTCGATGGAGACATTGTGTTCTATTCTGTCAAAAGCAAAATAGCTTTCCCCGCCTTTCCGGCTTGTGGCGACGCGAAAGGGGAATTTGACACCATCCACTTCACGGTAGTCCTGCAATTCCCAGCTCGAACCGATTTGAGTCAACAGGCCGCTCTCGACATCGAAGTACAGTAAGTTCTGAGCTCTGTTATTAACCACGTTTACGGCGCGCCCTCTTAAGGTGTCTTCCGCCAACAGAGTCATTCCGGGGAAGTAGTCTCGTATGTACAGCGCGCCCTGCGGGTTCAGAAGATAGCCAAGCCAAGAACGGCTCATGCGATCATCTCGTTCGATTCGATCTGGATTGACCTTCCAACCAGTCCTACCGTCGAATCCGTTTTGTTCGATTCCCTTTGAAACTTGAATTGTTGTGACCCATTTGTCAGGAATCTTTGCCAAAGCTTTTAGAGGATGAGTCTGTACGGGAGGATCTGTCCAAGACAGAGCATCGACAAACCGCCCCGTACACGTTCGTGTCCTCAACTTCCCGATAGCGGCACGTCCGCCCAAGGCCTGGATGTATCTCTCCAGGATATGGTCCAGAGTGGATAAGGCTTCATACGTTGCTGCGGTTTTACTGCCTATGACAACATCCACCTGGGACCACTCATCTGCATATTTCTCGGGATCGAGGCTGAACTGTATGCTTGCCCGTTCGTCTTTCAGTTCCAGTTTACCCCTAGCTATATCTTTGTCCGCACTTCGAAGCGCCACAGCCCTGCCGACCAACTCTCTCGAGCCGCGAACGGAAACCTCGTATCGGCCGAGGCCAATCTCGCGGTCAACCCGAAAAAGAACCGCATCGCTGGGCTTATCGGAAAGCCTCAATCGGTACATATTGAAGCGGTCGCTGGGATTAATACCGGAAAACCAGGCTACTCGCAGAGAGCCGTTGGAGTTCTTGGCGTCACCGTCATCATCATTCGCCACGAATTGAAAAGCCAGTTCCATTCCAGGATTGGGTTCAACTCCAAGATTGGCCCATGGGAGCAGGACTTCAATAAAGTAACCTCCCTCGAACACCCGACTGCCTGATTGAGCAGTCAACTCAGATGTTTTATAACGCGGGTGGCGCCAGTCATAAATCTTCTGGCGGACGGTTTTGTATTGGGGGTCCGCACCTGAAGCGATGACTAACTGGTACCGGTTCATCGAACCCAAATGTTCTGAGACCATCATCTCCACGCAGTCTGTCTGCCACAGCCGGGAAAGGCTCTCCCGCTCGACAGCGACATTGTCCCGGACGGCTGCCAGGACGAGCAGTCCTTGCTGATTCCAACCGAGACGAAATTTCACATCGAAATCGTCTGGAGGGTTGACCCGGCCACTCGGATCTGCGAGAAATTCGACACGAAAGCCCTGCTCCGCCCAATCGTCACCGGACCCGTCCACAACGATCCCTTCTATTTTGGGGATATTGAAAATCATAGAGTCTGCTGCCTGTACTGTGACGAACACAATCAAGAGCAGTGTTATCAGCAGCAGAACAAAAATAATGCGAACTTTCATCGTGAGCCTCCTTACCATTTTAAAAACTCATCTAAAACTAATATAAAAGCCCGCACTTCTACATACAACTTAAACAATCCTGAAGAAATTGTAAGAATCCACGCAAAGGTTTGAGGGATCCAGACTGGACTCAGAACTTATCAGAATTATCCAAAATCTCAAAAAGGCTCGTAAAGATTCAGAATTTCTACTCGGAATCCCCTTTTGCTGACAACAGCCGGCAGTTTATAAAGAAAGGGCATGATTTAAAAAGTTTTAATTTTGGGGAATAAAAGGACATAATAAGACATTATAAGACATTATATCAGAAACCATTGACTTTAATTTCTTGAAGAATTATTTTTTCATAAAGTATATATTGTTTTTTACGCATTACAATGGTGGGAACAAAAATAATCAAAATTTTCAAATCAAAGGGAATTCAATTAATAGCCAGATTAATTTTAGGAAGCATTTTTATATACGCTAGCATCGATAAAATTGCCTTTCCAGCAGAATTCGCTAAGATTATAAAAAGTTATAACATACTTCCGGATTTTTTTGTCTTGCCAACATCGTTTGTATTACCCTGGATTGAGTTAATTTTCGGCATATTTCTTGTAATCGGTTTATTTATCAAAGAATCAGCGATTATTCTGACCTCTCTCCTTTTCATATTTTTAATAGCATTTGGCATCCAAGCTACAAAAGGCTCAATTGAAGATTGTGGCTGCTTTGGGAAAATGCCATTTTTATCGAGCTCGAATGCACTTACTTCAATTCTTAGAGACTTAGTTTTTCTCTCCATAGGTCTCATGATCGTTTTTGTTGAAAATCGAATAAAATCTACAAAAAGGATTAAATCCAGTTGAAAAAGATAAAGCATCTTCAGATTATTGTTGGAATAATTATATTCATAGTTATTATTTTTTTCATAAGTATTAGAAGAAAAGAAGGCCATTATTCGTCACCTTTAAAGTTAACTAAATTGCCAGAGTTTGAGGCAATAAATATAAATGGGGGTATCGTTAAAAATTCCGATTTTAAAGAAATGAATTTATATATCCAGTTCATCAATTCTAATTTTCAACCAGATCTTAACTTAT
>CAZSGR010000208.1:0-5532 GCA_964606185.1 uncultured Eubacteriales bacterium | reverse complement strand
CGGAACGAAGCCAAAAATTTAAAATAAAATTGAAATTGTTGAATCGATTGTTGTATAGTAAGAAAACCTCAGCGATGGAAAAATCAATTTTTAAGGGAGGGAAATCATGAGAAAATCCATACCTGTCGCTTTTTTGATTTTTGTGTTTGTGTTCAGCCTCACGATTTTTGCCCAGGAACCCTATAAGCTTCCGCCGAAAGATGTGATTGATATTGTCGACGCGCCACCCCTGCCCCGAGCGAGCATGAACCCAACCGGAGATTTAATGCTCCTCTCCGAGTCCGAATCCATGCCCTCGATCGCCTACATGTCCCAGCCCCTGCTCAGGCTGGCCGGAACGAGGATCACTCCAAGATACAACAGCCGCCAGCAGACATCGTTCATCATCGGATTGACCATCAAATCCATAAAAGACGGTAAAGAAACACGCATCGCTCTTCCCAAAGGAGCAAAGCTCGGTTCTCCCCGGTGGTCCCTTGACGGAAAATGGCTGGCCTTCCCCCTGCTGACAGATACGGGATTCGAGCTCTGGCTCGCTGACGCCAAAACAGGAAAGGTCAAGGCGCTCACCGGACCCATCCTCAATTCCACTGTGACTTCAGGATTCTCCTGGCTTCCGGGCAACAAGCTCCTGGTTTACACCATACTGGAAGACCGCGGTGCCCCCCCGAAAAAATCAGAAGTGCCCATTGGTCCCAACATCCAGGAGACCGCAGGACGAATTGCGACGGTCCGGACTTACCAGGACCTCCTCCAGACTCCTCACGACGCAGAATTGTTCAAATACTACGCCATTTCCCAGATCTATGAGATCGATATTGCTTCCGGCAGCCGCAGAAAAATCGGAAAACCCGGATTCTACCTCTATGCTGACCCTTCACCTGACGGAAAGCTGCTGCTGGTCCGCAGAGTCAAAGAGCCTTACTCCTTCAGCGTCACCTATCGTTCCTTTCCCTCCAGCCTGGAAATCTGGGACAGGGACGGAAACCTCGTCCACCTCTTCGCCGACTTTCCTCTGGCTGATCAAGTCCCGATCGGAGGAGTATCTACGGGACCGAGGTCAGTCGGGTGGAGGCCGCTCAAACCCGCCACACTGATATGGGTCGAGGCACTGGATGAAGGAAAGCCTGAGAAACAGGTCCCTTACAGGGACAAGCTCATGAGTCTCTCCGCACCTTTCACTGGCGAGCCCAAAGAAATGTTGAAGACCGAGCAACGCTATGGCGGTATCTCCTGGCTGCAGACAGAAGGCCTTGCTTTTCTCTCGGAACGCGAGTGGAAGAGGCGATGGAGGACCACGTACCTGGTGAATGTTGACGACCCGAGCCAGGCTCCGAAGAAGATCGTCGATATCAGCTCTCAGGACAGTTATAACGATCCCGGACGTTTTTTATCCACCACCACGCCCAACGGAGAACGCGTCATTCTCCAGGATAAAGACTGGATCTATCTCTCCGGAAGCGGTGCCTCACCCAAAGGAGCCATGCCCTTTCTCGACACGATGAACATCAAGACAATGAAAAAGAAAAGGCTTTTCCAGTGCAGAGAGGGAAGCTACGAGTCTTTCGTGGATTTTGTCGGGAAATCCAGGAGCCAGATCATCACCAGCTACCAATCCAAAACCGAGCCTCCCAATTATTATCTCTACAACCTGAAGAATAAAAAAAGACAGGCCCTAACCGATTTCAAAGACCCGGCTCCTCAGCTCACAGGAATGAAAAAGCAGCTCATCAAATACACCCGGGCGGACGGAGTCGAGCTGTCCGGAACCCTGTATCTGCCTCCGGACTACAAAGAAGGAGAGAGACTGCCCTGTGTGATCTGGGCCTATCCCCGGGAATACCAGGACCGGAGAGTCGCGGGACAGATCAGAGGCTCGTCACACCGCTTCACTTTCTTCAGAGGGACATCCCAGCTTTTCTTCGTGACGCAGGGATATGCGCTCCTTGACGGGGCTCAAATGCCTGTCATCGGTGATCCCAAAACCATGAATGATACTTTTGTCGAACAGATCGTCTCCAGCCTCCAAGCTGCCATAGACAAGCTGGATTCAATGGGCATTATCGATCCCAAACGCGTAGGTACGGGCGGACACAGCTACGGCGCCTTCATGACAGCCAACCTGCTGGCCCACTGCGACCTCCTGGCAGCCGGTGTCGCAAGGAGCGGCGCGTACAACCGGACGCTCACGCCGTTCGGGTTCCAGAGTGAGCGGAGAACCCTCTGGCAGGCTCCGGATATCTATTTTAAAGTCTCCCCGTTCATGCACGCCCACAAGATCAACGAGCCCATCCTTCTTATCCACGGTGAAGCAGACAATAACTCCGGAACTTTCCCGATCCAATCTCGAAGGCTTTATCATGCACTCAAGGGCCATGGAGCCACAGCCCGGCTGGTCATGCTCCCTAACGAGAGCCACGGTTACAGAGCCAGAGAATCTGTCCTCCACGTGCTGGCCGAGATGTTCGAGTGGTTCGACAAATACGTGAAGAATAAGAAATAATTTTTCATTGCCGATTTGCTGACATGAAATAAAGACAGGAGTGATTTCGTTTTTCATAGAAGGAAGGTACCATCTCGGGCTGGGAAACATCGCAAAAGAACCAGTCGATTGGGAATCAGTAAAAACCAGAGCCTTCGCATTCATATTTGGAATTAAAATCTAGCTTACAAGTATCATTCCTACAGATTAGGAAAAGCGGAGGTCAAAATATCTACCGCTTTCTCAATATCTATACAGCATTCTCAATACCTGTACGCTCATCCAGCAAATTTACTCTCTCACACAGTCTCCCACGAATCCATATTTCCCAAATCCATATTTCGTATTGAAATATCCCCTAAAATACGCTTAGAATATAAAGTCGTACCCTTGATTCTTTAAATTACAAATTCAGACAATAAGACTGAAATTGTTGGAACGAAAAACTAGCCTGCCGAAAAATCTTCCCTTAATCGCAATCTTCAGACGCGGCCATACGCTTCGACACAAGGAGAGAAGATGAAAAGAAAAAAAATCCTCATTTGCGCAGCCGCAGCCTTACTGCTGTTTATCTTCATAAAGCCGGCTTCTCCCCAAACTCAGGAAGCCAGCCAGAAAGAAATGACGCGGACCATCGCCTCATGGCTCGTGCTCGGCCCTTTCCCTTCGCCGCTGCCCACATTCCATGACGATAAAAAAAAGGGCTATCCCCTGGATGAGCTGCTCGATTTTAAAGAGGTCGAGATATCTCGTCTTAAACCCAGAGCCGGCGCCTCCTTCAGTCTGCACGACGGGAGCCAGGCTCAATGGAAGGAAATCAAGGCCGGAGAAAAAGGAGTCGAACTCACCTGGAATGAAAACATTCCCGCCACAACCTACCTTGGAGTATACATCGAGGTGGCCAGGTGGACCACAGCCAAGATCACAGTGACGAGCCCTCACCTGTTCAAGGTCTACCTTAATGGAAGATCCAAGTTCAAGAAAATCAGCTCCGAGAAAAACGAAGAGGCAGCAGATTCGCCAAAAGTAAAATTCGCTTCAGGCAATTTAGTGCTTGGAACCGGCAAGCATCTTCTCCTGGTTAAGACTGTCTATGACCCGGGAACAGAGTCTGATTGGACGGTTGAGGCGACTCTCTCGTGTAACAAAGTCTATGATTCCCCTCCCCTTACCCTCACTTTTTCCCCTGAGGAAAAAATGACCATCCAGCATCTTCTCGATGGTCCAAAGGTCACAGGAGTATCCATCTCTTCCGACGGAACACTTGCCGCACTGTCCAAAAGGCAGACTCTTCCTCCGAGCGACAGTTCAGAATCCTGGCTGGAAATCTACCAGCTCCGCGAAGGCCGGCTGCTTCACACCTTCCGCGGCGGCATGTCGATATCCAGCGCGAACTGGGCGCCATCCGGAAAGATATTCTCTTACACGAGCCGCAACAATCCGGGTTCAACCATATGGATTGTGGACCTCGACGCCGGGACCTCTCTCCCCATCCTCAAGAACATCAAGGAGCTCGGGAATCATGTCTGGAGTCCTGACGGAAGCTTCATCATCTACTCGGTCACGGAAAAAGGAAGCCCGGACAGGAAAGGAGTGAAAAGACTGCAGAACATGGCGGACCGCCAGCCGTGGTGGAGGGAGCGCAGTTATTTATATAAATTGACAGTACCCGGCGGAGTGCGTCAGAGGCTGACAGCCGGAGAGCTTGCGACATCCCTGCACAGCATCAGCCCGGACGGAAAATGCCTCATTTTCACCCGTGATAGGGTCGATCATTCCGAGCGGCCTTACTCAAAGACAGAGCTTTACACTCTTGACCTTTCCACGCTCGCGGCAAAAAAACTGTGGGAAGGAAATTGGTTTAGCAGCGCCCAGTGGGGACCGGATGGAAAAGAGATGCTTGTCACCGGAGGCCCCTCCACATTCGGCTCGATCGGTCAAAACGTCCTGAAAGGAACCATCCCCAACGAGTACGATACGCAGGCTTATATATTCAACACTGAGACAAGAAAAGCCAGGCCGATCTCAAAACTTTTTAATCCTTCCATAGACCGGGCCTTCTGGAGCCACACAGAGGAATGCCTCTATTTCACATCCACAGACCGCTCCTTTCGCCACCTCTACAGGTACGACCTGAACAAAAAGGAATTTTCCTACTTTGACTGCGGAGTTGAAGTCATCCATCAGATCGACATCGCGGATAAAAAGCCCTTGGCCGTGTATATCGGCTCGAGCGCAGCCTCTCCCCCTAAAGCTTTCTCGCTGGATATTCAAAAAAAGAAAATGAAAATTCTCCATGATCCTGGAGAGGAAGATTTTGCTGATGTCAGGTTCGGAGAGGTCAAACCCTGGAGTTTTAAAAACAAAAGAGACCGCTGGATCGAGGGAAGAGTGTACTATCCCCCGGGTTTTGACAAGTCCAAAAAATATCCCTGCATCGTCTATTACTACGGAGGCACCTCACCTGTCACGCGGGAGTTCGGAGGACGTTACCCCAAAAACCTCTACGCCGCGCAGGGCTACATTGTCTATGTCCTTCAACCGAGCGGAGCCACGGGATTCGGGCAGGAATTTTCCGCCCTCCATGTGAATGACTGGGGCTCATTTGCAGCAGACGAAATCATCGAAGGCGTGAGAAAATTCCTGGACGACCATCCATTCGTTAACTCCAAGCGTGTCGGATGCATGGGGGCTTCATACGGAGGGTTCATGACAATGACAATCCTCACCCGGACCAACCTCTTCTCCGCGGCAATCTCCCACGCCGGCATCAGCTCGATCTCCAGCTACTGGGGCGAAGGCTACTGGGGTTATGCGTACTCGGCTTACGCCACCGCCAACAGTTTCCCCTGGAACCGGAAAGACATTTACGTGAACCAGAGCGCGCTCTTCAATGCCGATAAAATCTCGACTCCTCTCCTTCTTCTCCATGGATCGGTCGACACAAACGTTCCCCCCGGCGAAAGCACGCAGCTCTTCACCGCTTTAAAGCTTCTCGGCAGGGAAGTGGAATACATCCAGATCCTGGACCAGGATCACCACATCATGAC
>CAZSGR010000207.1:0-5577 GCA_964606185.1 uncultured Eubacteriales bacterium | reverse complement strand
GATTTATATAAGATGAAAATTTGAATTATTGCCCTTCACAATCTGCGGAATGTAGGTTTAATAATAATGGTAAATTCTTATATACATTTAAGAGTGATGCTTTTAGTAATGTCAGCATTATAAAAAATAACAAACTCTATTCTGGCCCAAGCGCAGCGGGTGACAACGAAGTTAAAGTCTTTAGAATTACTTATAAATATAATTCAAAGCAATAATTATCAATAAAAACTAACCTGCCTTATCAGGCTTCGCTCGCAATGACAAATTAAAAAATGTCATTGCGAACAGAGTGAAGCAATCTCGTAAAAATAAATGCATTTTCCCCTACGGGATTGCCACGCTTCGCTCGCAATGACACAAGGAAAGGAGGCTAACTTTCTCTCACCTTGGCTATGGAAACAACTTTATCCCCTTTTTCAAGGTTGATTATTCTAACTCCCTGGGTCGCTCTTCCTAAAGGCCGAACTTGTCCTGTTTTTATCCTTATGACCTTTCCTATCTCCGTGATCATGAGCATCTCTTCCTCCGAGACTCCGACCATCCCAATCGCTTTACCAATCTTCTTGTTAATCTTCAGATTAATCACACCCTTACCCCCTCTCCGATGCCGGGGGTAAAAGCTGATTTTTGTCTTCTTCCCGCAGCCTTTCTCACTGGCTGTGAAAATGAATTTATCCTCATCGTCTGCAACAATCATTCCGATAATCTCGTCTTTGGAAGCTAAAGAGATGGCTTTGACTCCGGCCGCTTGACGCCCCATTGGCCTGATTTGGCTCTCTTTAAATCGGATCGCTTTTCCCTGCTTTGTCCCGATTAAAATGTCTTTTTTCCCATCGGTCAGCTTTGCCATGAGCAGCTCACTCTTTTTCCTGAGGCTTATGGCAATGATCCCCCCTTTCCGGATGTGTTGGAAATCACTCAATCTGCTTTTTTTTATCAGCCCGTTTGAGGATAACATGACCAAGTACCGGTCCCCAGAAAAATCTTTCACTGCGACCACAGCACTGACTTTTTCATTCGGGGCGAGCTGGACAAGGTTCTTGATCGATTTTCCCCGGCTGGAAACTCCCACATCCGGAACATACAGCGCCTTCAGCCAGTAGAGGCGTCCCTTGTTGGTCAAAATCAACATATAGCTGTGTGTTGAACAGATGAAAAGGTCCTGCACAACATCTTCGGCCTTCATGCTGATGCCCCTTCTCCCTTTTCCACCTCGACTCTGGAAGTGATAGTAGCTCAATGAAGTCCTCTTCACATAGCCCGATGAGGTGTAAGTAACGGCGACGTCTTCCTCCTTTATCAGGTCTTCAGGCGTAAGCTCAGAAACGGTTTCTTCCTTAATTTCTGTCTTTCTCTCGTCCTGATAGGTCTCTTTGATCTCCTTCAACTCGTCAACGATGATGTTCAGGATAAGCTCCTCACTCCTGAGAATTCTCCTCAGTTTTGTGATCAACTTTTTCAGATCAGTGTATTCTTTCTGTATCTTTTCCCTTTCCAATCCAGTCAGTTTTTGCAGTTGAAGGTCGAGGATGGCTTGTGCCTGTATCTTGGTGAGATGAAATTTGGTTATAAGGCCGTCTCGGGCTTGATCAACCGTGCGTGAAGAACGAATCAGGGCGATGACCGCATCCAAGTTATCCAAGGCGATGGTTAGCCCTTCAAGAATATGAGCTCTGAGCTCTGCCTTTTTCAATTCAAACCGCGTGCGGCGCCGCACAACATCCTGACGATGGGAGATGAAATAGCGCATCACATCGAGCAGTCCGAGTATCTTCGGCTGCTTGTCGACAATTGCCAGCATGATTATGCCGTAGGACATCTGGAGGGCTGTGTGTTTGTACAGGTTATTCAAAATGACTTCAGGAAACTCTCCTTTTCTGATCTCAATCACAATTCGCATGCCTTCTCTGTCAGACTCATCCCTGATATCTGCGATTCCTTCTATTTTTTTACTATTCACAAGGCCCGCTATATTTTCCAAAAGCCTGCCCTTGTTCACCTGATAGGGAATTTCCGTTATGACGATGCGGTCTCTCTCATTTTTTCGTCCCCTCTCGATCATAGCCCTCGCTCTTAAACAGATAATTCCCCTTCCCGTCTTATAAGCGTCTCTTATTCCTTGCTGACCGAAGATATACCCGCCAGTCGGGAAATCCGGGCCAGGAACATGCTTCATGATCCTTTCTAAGGATGCCTTTGGATGCTGAATGAGATAGACAATACCGTCTATGACTTCACTCAGATTATGAGGAGGAATGTTTGTGGCCATTCCCACGGCAATGCCTGACCCCCCATTCACCAGAAGGTTAGGAAATTTCGCCGGAAAAACTTCAGGCATCTGGAGGCTGCCATCATAATTCGGAACAAAATTGACTGTATCCTTGTCCAGGTCAGCCAGAAGCTCCTGGGTGATCCTTTTCATCCGGACTTCGGTATACCTCATCGCAGCCGGAGGATCTCCATCAATAGAGCCAAAATTTCCCTGCCCGTCCACGAGCGGATAACGGAGGCTAAAATCCTGTGCCATGCGGACAAGAGTATCATACACAGCCAACTCACCATGAGGATGATACTTACCTATGACATCTCCAACGATACGGGCGGATTTTTTGTATGGCTTGTTATAGACGTTCCCCATATCATGCATGGCAAACAATGTCCGGCGGTGCACTGGCTTGAGTCCATCCTTGATATCAGGAATGGCCCGGCCGATGATCACGCTCATGGCATAATCCAGGTAGGACCGCTTCATCTCTTCTTCGAGACTGACAACCGATAGGTCAGGCAACTTAGTGCTCATCCATGCTCCTTAAAATTGAAGATGTATTGCCTCCTGAGAATATCTCTAAATATCGAGGTTCTGAGCCTCCAAGGCATTCTCTTCGATGAAATTCCTTCGGGGTTCAACCTCTTCACCCATGAGGATAGTGAAAATCTTATCCGCCTCAACTGCATCCTGGATGGAGACCTGGAGTAGATACCTCTTCTCCGGGTCCATAGTCGTCTCCCAGAGCTGCTGGGGAGCCATCTCACCCAGACCCTTATACCTCTGGATAACTATCCCCTTTTTCCCCTGTTGAAAGAGGAAATCGAGGAGTTTCGCTTCGTTTTCGATCTTCACCTTTTCACTATCGCTCAAGACTTGAAAAGGGGGCCTGGAGGTTTCTAAATCCTTGTGTATATTATACAGGTTTTTGAACTCGACAGATTGGATCAAGCCCAGGTTAACCTTGCATGATACTTTCATCCCGTTGATCCTGAAATCGACGGCTAATTCATACAGACCATGTTCCTCGTCAACACTTAGATCAGAACTAATATCACTCTCTTTGAGAAGGCCTTTGATATTTTCCATTCTCTTTTTATCTTTTAAAAATTCGGGACTCGCGACTCCATTATTGAGAAGGATGTCAATCAGGAAAAACGGATAGTTCTTTCGCTCCAGAATCTTAAGGTAATGCTTCTTGGCGATGATTTTCTGGAAGAATTTTCTAAACTTTTCGCCCTTGATCAATTCTTTCTGTCCTTTGACTTGGATCTGGAAGTCTTCAGATATCTTTTTAATTATGTACGTCTCAAAAGAGTGTTCATCCCTTAAATACTCGAAGGATTTTCCTTTCGAGATCTTGTACAGCGGGGGTTGGGCGATGTAGAGATGTCCTCTCTCGATCAATTGAGGCATCTGGCGATAGAAAAAGGTCATGAGAAGGGTTCGTATGTGAGAACCATCCACGTCCGCGTCTGTCATGATGATGACCTTATGATAGCGCAGTTTGTCCAGGTTGAAGTCTGTTTGCTCGACTCCGGTTCCCAACGCAGAAATGATGATACCTATCTCTTCACTCTTGAGAACCTTGTCAAACCTTGCCTTCTCCACGTTGAGTATCTTTCCTTTCAGGGGCAGAATTGCCTGGAAACGGCGATCGCGAGCCTGTTTGGCCGATCCTCCTGCGGAATCTCCCTCGACAAGATAAATCTCGCTCCCGGCAGGGTCTTTCTCCTGGCAATCAGCCAATTTCCCCGGGAGGGATGTTGACTCCAGAACTCCCTTGCGGCGGGCCAGCTCCCTGGCCTTTCTGGCTGCCACCCTTGCCCGGGCCGCATCTAAAATCTTCATGACGATTTTCTTGGCCGTTGTCGGATTCTCTTCAAAGTAAGCGGACAGCTCTTCATTCACGATGGATTCGACGACTCCCTTGATTTCGCTGTTCCCAAGCTTTGCCTTTGTCTGACCTTCAAACTGAGGATTCTTGAGCTTCAGGCTCAACACGGCGCACAATCCTTCTCGTGTGTCATCACCCGTTAGATTCTGGCTCATATCCTTGACCAGGTTATTGGCGTTGGCATAATTGTTGATGGACCGGGTCAGAGCGGCCTTAAACCCGATCAAATGAGTTCCGCCTTCAATGGTGTTGATGTTATTGACAAAAGTAAAGATCGTCTCAGAATAGCTCGTGTTGTACTGAAGAGCCATCTCGACGATAACGCCGTTCCTATTGCACTCAAAGTAGATGGGCTTGGGACTCAAGGCGGACTTATTCTGGTTGAGGTACTGGACGAATTCCTTGATTCCCCCTTTGTAATGGAATTCATTGGTTTTATCGCTCCGTTCATCGACGAGGATGATTTGCAGCCCTTTATTCAAGAAAGACAGCTCTCGCAAACGCTGGCTTAAAGTCTCAAAGTTGAAATCAATGGAGTTAAACACCTGCCCATCGGGCTTGAAAGTGACCTTTGTCCCGGTCTTCTTCGTCGTGCCGATCTTTTTCAATTTGGTAACAGGCTTACCTCTCTCGTAGCTCTGCGAGTAGACTCCTCCATCTCTTTTAATCTCCAGGTCAAGCCTCTCCGAGAGGGCATTAACCACAGAAACACCGACGCCATGGAGTCCGCCGGAAACCTGGTAGGATTTTGTATCGAACTTTCCCCCGGAATGGAGAGTTGTCATCACGACTTCTGCGGCTGGCTTTTTCTCTTTTTTATGGAGCGTCACGGGAATCCCGCGGCCGTCATCGATAACGGTTACACTGGAATCCACATGAATGACCACTTCGATGTTCGAGCAGAATCCGACCAGCGCCTCATCGATGCTGTTATCCACGACTTCATAAACGAGATGATGTAAACCCTCGGGCCCTGTACTCCCGATATACATGGCTGGTCGCTTGCGAACCGCTTCCAGCCCTTTAAGGACTTTAATACTTTCGGCAGTGTATTTTTTTTGTGTCATTGGCTTTAAAATTGGGTAAAAATATGGAAAAAGAGAGGGCTATGCATGTTGAATTTTTGCATACCCAGACTGGCATATTTTTCGCTTTTTATTATACCTTAAAACAGTTCATTTAGTAAAGGAAAATCCCCTAGAAAAGACGTAATTTTTCAATCTTTTTCTCACAAAAAAACAGCGTCAAAAAGCAGCTCTTTTGACTCTATTCTTTCCGCATCTCCCTTTCCTTTTTTTTCTAATGAAAAGCAACAGGTTAAACCGCTTTTTTGATGACTTTTTAGTGCTAAAAAAAAGAGGACAGGCTACTTTTTTCAGGGACTGCCCCTATTCTCCAAAAAGTAGCCTGTTCT
>CAZSGR010000206.1:2753-5599 GCA_964606185.1 uncultured Eubacteriales bacterium | reverse complement strand
ACCAGCGACCTCCGGGTTATGAGCCCGACGAGCTACCAGACTGCTCTACCCCGCGGTACGAGCCTATTATAACAAAACTCCTGTCTTTGTCAAAAAAATCCACTCAAAAAGAAAAAATTTTATAAAACTAAAATTTCCTTGACATTATCTCGCTTCAAAAAATATAATGAATAACTTAAAAAATGGGCTATTTTCTCTTTTTTCTACTGGCTGCGCTGTGTGTCGGCTCAGTCCTTGGGATGATTATTTCCAAGAACCAGGCATATAATGCCCTTTTCTTAATCGTTGCTTTCGCCTCATTGGGCGGCCTGTTCGGGCTCCTCGAGGCACCGTTCATCGCTGTGGTCCAAGTCATCATCTATGCCGGCGCGATCATGGTGCTTTTTATCTTTGTCATCATGATGATCAATATCCGCGCGGGTATTCCCCCTGAAAAGAAGAAATGGACCCTCTACCTCTCACTCGGGCTGGCAGTCGTTCTCATTATCGAGCTTATCGTAGCCATTAAAGCAGCCTTCACTCTTCCGGTTTCCACGGAGACACTGGAAGCGGGTCCTGTAAGCCTGGGAAGACTGCTTTTTACGAAATATCTTTATCCCTTTGAGATCACTTCGATTCTGATCATCGCCGCTCTTGTCGGCGCTATCGTATTGGTTAAAAAGAAAGAAAGAGTATGATAACTGCAAATTACTTCATGATTCTGAGTGTCATCCTCTTCGTTTTGGGGGCCGTTGCTTTTTTCATCAAAAGAGACCTCATCACCATGTTCATGTCAGTCGAGGTCATGCTCAACGCTGCCAATCTGGCCTTTATCGCATTGACAAGATCCGCAAATTCTATAGACGGACAGGTTATCGTCTTTTTCATCATCACCGTGGCGGCTGCTGAGGCAGCCGTAGGCCTAGCGATCATTCTGCTCATTTTCCGGCAGAAGAAGACTATCAAAACCGAAGACATCAAACTGATGAAAGGATAAAATGACTGATATTTTTTGGCTGATTCCTTTTGTGCCTGCGCTGAGCACCTTTATTCTGGCTGTGTTCGGGCAGAAACTTCCCAAAAAATATGTGTCTTTCCAGGCCTGTTTTGCTGTTTTCGGGTCATTTGTCATCGCAGCCATCTCTTTCATGGGGCTTCTTCAGACCTCCCATGAAAGTTATCCTCTGGTCAAAAACCTCTTCTCCTGGATCAATGCCGGAAGTTTCAACGTCAACCTTTCACTTCAATTCGACCCATTGTCCGCTGTTATGGCTCTGGTCGTGAGCGGCGTCGGGTTCATTATTCATGTCTACTCAGTCGGCTACATGGCTGAGGACAAGGGGTACACCCGCTATTTCACCTACCTCAACCTCTTCACATTTGCCATGTTGATACTTGTCATGGCCTCAAACATTGTCCTGATGTTTGTCGGATGGGAAGGCGTGGGGCTCTGCTCCTATTTATTGATCGGTTTCTGGTTTGAAAAACATTCAGCCGCGAATGCGGGTAAAAAGGCTTTCATCGTCAACCGGATAGGCGATGCGGGATTTCTCCTGGGTATCATGTTCATTTTCATTCATATCGGAAGCGGCGAATTCACAGCCATCAACCAAGCCATCGGCGGAGGAGCCATCACCCAGGGATTGGCCACTTTAATCGCCATCCTGCTGTTTGTCGGAGCCACTGGAAAATCCGCCCAGATTCCTCTGTATGTCTGGCTTCCCGACGCCATGGAAGGCCCGACTCCTGTCAGCGCCCTGATTCACGCGGCCACAATGGTCACGGCCGGAGTCTACATGGTCGCCCGGATGAACCTCCTCTATTCCTTATCCGGGACAGCGGCTCAAATCGTCGCTGTCGTGGGTGCGGTGACAGCGGTCTATGCGGCCACGATGGCATTAACTCAGAACGACATCAAGAGAGTCCTGGCTTACTCGACTATCTCTCAAATAGGATACATGTTTATCGGATGCGGTGTTGGCGCTTATGCGGCTGGAATGTTCCACCTCTACACGCACGCGTTTTTCAAGAGCCTCCTGTTTTTGGCTGCCGGAAGCGTCATGCATGCTCTCTCTGGTGAAGCGAACATGAAAAAAATGGGAGGCTTGAGGAAATACATCCCACTCACCTACTCCACCTTCCTCATCGGAGCGATCGCTATCGCCGGCGTTCCGTTTCTTTCCGGATTCTTTTCGAAGGATGCGATTCTCACCTCGGCTTATGCCAACGGATATTATTTTGTCTGGGCTCTGGGAATCCTGGGCGCAGTCATGACAGCTTTTTACATGTTCCGCCTCATCTTTCTGACATTCCACGGACAGGAACGGCTGGCCTCTGATGTCAGGGCACACATTCATGAATCTCCACCTGTCATGACCATTCCTCTGGCTCTGCTCGCCTTCTTTTCTGTAGCTGCGGGCTATGTGGGGCTACCCGTTGTCATAGGCAAGAACCTCAACTTTTTCGGGCATTTCCTGGAGCCTGTGCTGAGAGGTGGTCAGGAAGCTCATATCAGCCATGATCTGGAATGGATTCTTATCGGAATATCGATCGGAGTGGCTTTTCTCGGGATCATAATTGCCTGGGTTTTCTACATCAAATCTCCAAGAATTCCGGAAAGGCTCAGAAACCGGTTCCCTCGTATCTATAAACTCCTCTATAACAAGTATTATATGGACGAAATCTATAACGCGGCCTTTGTGAATACCACTGTCAAAGGCTCGGAAATCATATACGATAATTTTGACTTAAAAATCATCGATGGGGCTGTCAACGGGACAGCTAAAGTTACCGGTTTCTCTGGAAAAATCCTGAGCTATTTCCAGAGCGGTTTGATCAAGGATTATGCCTTGATCTTTTTACTCGGA
>CAZSGR010000206.1:0-2653 GCA_964606185.1 uncultured Eubacteriales bacterium | reverse complement strand
ATCAAGAAGAGAGTGAAGGAATACCTGATTTTCATGCTCTTGCTCGAGACGGGAATCATCGGTGTGTTTGTCGCACTCAACCTGTTCCTTTTTTACGTATTCTGGGAGGCCATGCTGATTCCCATGTACTTCCTGATCGGTGTGTGGGGTGGCCACCGCAAGATTTACGCCACGATCAAATATGTCCTGTTTACGATGATAGGAAGCCTGCTGATGCTTGTGGCGATTTTTTACCTCTACTCAGCGTATTACAAGGCGACCGGCACGTATTCTTTCAACCTGTTTGATTTTCATAACCTTGTCCTGAATCCCAATGTTCAGATATGGCTCTTTTTAGCCTTTGCTTTGGCTTTCGCTATAAAAGTGCCGATGTTCCCCTTCCACACGTGGCTTCCTGACGCCCATGTGGAAGCCCCAACGGCTGGCTCGGTCATCCTGGCTGCCGTACTCTTGAAAATGGGAGCATACGGTTTCCTCCGTTTTGCCCTGCCCCTTTTCCCGAGTGCCGTGATCAAATTTCTTCCCCTGCTGGCTGTGCTCAGCCTGATAGGAATCATTTACGGCGGGATGATGGCTCTGATCCAAAAAGACGTGAAGTCCCTCGTCGCCTATTCCAGTGTCAGCCATATGGGACTGATCATGCTGGCTGTTTTTGCCCTGAATATCGAAGCCGCGGAAGGAGCCATCTACCAGATGCTCAACCATGGATTGAGCACAGGTGCCCTGTTTTTGATCGTGGGAATCCTGTATGAGAGGTCGCACACGCGCCTCATAAAGGACTATGGTGGTGTCAGCAAGCAAATGCCGGTCTTTTCTGCTTTTTTCCTCATCTGTATGCTCTCGTCTGTCGGCCTTCCAGGACTCAACGGGTTTATCGGGGAAGTTTTGTGCATCTTCGGAATCTTCAAAGCCAATAAAATCTTCGCCATTCTGGGTGTAACCACAGTGATACTGGCAGCCGGATACCTCCTCTGGATGTTCCAGAGAGTGATGCAGGGACCGATCACAAACAACAAGATTCTTACTTTCAAAGATATCAACAAGAGAGAGATCGCCTATCTTGTTCCGATCGTCATCATGATGTTCTGGATGGGAATCTACCCCAGGCCTTTTCTGAGAAAAATGGACAGCTCCGTCACTCATCTCCTGAACAGATTCAACAATCAGAAGGTTTATTTTTCCACAGTGGAAAAGAAACAAGAGCTGGTGAAAAAAACCGAAAATCAAACGACTGAAGAAAAAAATAAGGACAAGGAAGAACTGACGCAATGAACAGCTTTTTGGCCCTGCTTCCTCTTTTGGTCATCGTATTCGTTGCCCTTGCGGTCTTGATCCTGGAAGTGTTCCTCAACAGGGAAAACAAAGACTATCTGGCCTACATATCGCTCAGTTTTATTGTCATTTGTGCATTTGTCTGCATCCAGTTCTGGAACAGGTCCTACTCCTACTTTGACGGGAATCTCCTCCTGGACAAGTATTCCCTCTTTTTCATGTTTATTCTCCTTCTCTCGACTGGATTTGTCATTCTTCTCTCCATGAAATATATCGCTCTCCAGGATGTGAACTACGGCGAGTACTATGCTCTCCTTCTCCTGGCTCTATCAGGAGTGATGATCATGGTTTCATCCCCTGATCTGCTGGTCATAATCCTGGGGCTGGAGGTCCTTTCCATTTCCAGCTACGCACTTACTGGCCTGATGAGAAATGATGAAAAATCCTCAGAAGCGGCGATTAAATATTTCCTGCTGGGAAGCTTTGCCACCGCCTTCCTCCTCTATGGATTGGCTCTCCTTTACGGGACTTCCCACACGACCTACATCCCGACAATCATCCAGTACTTCAGCAGGGAAGCTGACCTGAGCTTGATGGCACTCATCGGTCTTGGCTTGATTTTCATCGGCTTCGGTTTCAAGATCGCTGTCGTGCCATTCCACATGTGGACCCCGGACGTTTACCAAGGCGCACCAACTCCAATAACAGCCTTCTTCTCTATCGTTCCCAAAGCAGCCGGATTCGCCATCCTCCTCCGGATATTCTTTCCCTACTGGAAAACGGCAATCAATTCTCAATCCATCTTTGTGCTTCTCTGGGTCATCAGTGTCCTCACCATGGTTATCGGAAACCTAATAGCTCTGCGTCAGACAAACGTGAAAAGAATCCTGGCTTATTCCAGCATCGCTCATGCCGGATACTTGCTCGTGGCTATCCTGGCTCAGGATAACTCGAGCCTCGTTTTCTACTTGACAGTTTATCTGTTCATGAATATGGGTGCCTTTGCCGCAATCATCGCTTTGAGTAAAAAAGACAAGGAATACCTTGAGCTTGAAGATTATGCAGGCATCGGGTTCAAATATCCATGGATCGGAGCCACATTTTCTATCTTTCTGCTCTCTCTTGCCGGATTCCCTCCCACAGGAGGCTTTCTGGCGAAGTTTTATGTTTTCTCTTCCGCTGTCAAACAGGGCCTCGTTCCATTAGTGATCATCGGGGTTCTGGCCAGTCTCATTTCTGTGTTTTACTACCTGAGAATCGTCGTTTACATGTACATGCGGGAGCCTTCACGAGAGGTCGATATTGCCGTGGAAAATCCCGCCCTTTTTCTCGTCCTTTTCTTCTGTCTCTATGGCGTGCTTCAATTGGGCCTGTATCCCAG
>CAZSGR010000205.1:0-5600 GCA_964606185.1 uncultured Eubacteriales bacterium | reverse complement strand
GCGGTCCTGTTCTGCCTCTTGTTTGGTCGGAGGGCGCAGGTTGCAGTTTTCCACGACAGCGTAGACGATATCCGGGTTTTTTCTGTAGATATCCAGACCGATGCGCCCGATTTTCCCTTTGGGAAGGCCTTTCTTGAGGATTTCCCAGGTGCTGCCACTGTCGGTTGTCTTGTAGATCGCGCTTCCGGTTCCACCGGCCTCAAAGTGCCAGGGAAGCCGCTGTTTATCGTAAGCCGCGGCATAGAGCACCTCAGGATTATCCCTGTTCATGGCCAGGTCGATCACTCCGACTTTCTCGTTGATGTAGAGGACTTTCCTCCAGGTTATTCCTCCGTCCGTGGTTTTGAACACTCCGCGCTCCTCATTGGGGGAAAAAAGATGCCCTTCTGCGGCCACGTAGACGATATCCGGATTAGTGGGATGGATAAGGATTCGTCCGATATGATGCGTATCTTTCAGTCCCATGTGTTCGAATGTCTTGCCGCCGTCTATGGATTTATAAACACCGTCGCCCCAGTAAGAGCTCCGGGCTGTGGCGTGTTCACCTGTTCCTACCCAGAGAATATCCGGATCGGAGGGAGCCAGGGCAATGTCGCCGATCGAGAAGACATCCTGGTCGTCAAAGAGAGGCTCAAAAGTTGTCCCGTTGTTCGTCGTCTTCCACAACCCGCCGTTTCGTCCGGCCACATAAAAGGTGTAGAGATGGGCTTCCTGCGGGGATTCCGGGACCGCAAAGTCGCTGATCCAGGCACCACTCCGAAAAGGTCCCAGGTTCCGGTAAGTGAAGTTATTTAAAAGCTCTTGATCAAAACGTTCCTGCCCAGAGACGAAATTATTCGTAGCCAGAAAGACAAAGCCAAGAAACAGAAAGGAGTAAAATACAAATTTTTTTATGTTCATTTTTCCTCCTCCTTGGATCATATCCCTGCAATCTGTTGTTTATGCTCATTAATTAAGAAACACTTTTGTTAAAAATATTGAGGGTAAAAGTGTCATTGCGAGCGAAGCGTGGCAACCTCATAAAAAGGATATCTTCATTTCCGTAATAATATAATTTCTCTCAACGAGATTGCCACGCTTCGCTCGCAATGACACCCAAAGAATGTTCCCAAATTACTGAGCGTGTACATCTGTTCAATTATTGTGCGTTACATTCATGAAACTATCAAGAGAAATTTAGGATTTTCGAATGCAGGCGAAGATGAGTCATTAAAAGCAATCAAATTCAAAATAATTACAAAATGATTGCGTGATGCCAGGTTTTATGAAAGACTTTCGGAATGAAAAAGGACTAAAATAAATCATATGAAAATCTTGACTTTGCCTAGTAGGGTTTTATAATCCTTTCTCATATGGAGTTCGCAGTCAATTTCCGCATGACATGCGGTTAAGGAATTCCATGAGATTGAAAAGTGGAGAATAGAGAAAAAAGTGTTTCTTGTTCCTGTATTTTGGGATTTTAAATAAAAAAGGATAAATGGAGGGGTTAATATGGCGAAAATAAAAGTGAGTGTGGATCGGATTGAAGGCCATTGCAATCTTCCTTTGCTGGTGGGCGATCATTTCTACGTGGAGGACTCCAAACTCTTTATCCCGGAAGGCAAGTTTATCTGTATTTGGGCATTACAGAGCATGATGCCGGTCTTTCCCATCCTGGCGGCAAGAGATCAGTTAGAGGAGAGTCATTGGGTAAAAAAAGTGAAGACTTTTTCCTGCCCGGACCCGAAAGGACTGGTGCAGTTCCGGCTTGAAGTCGTCCGTTAGTGGATGAGACGAGTTTTGAATTCGTCCATTAAATCGTTACCATCTTACGGGACATAGGGGCTTGAGAATGATCAGAGTTGATATCAGCAAATGCACGGGATGTAAAAAATGTGAGACAGCCTGTGCCTTTTTCCGTTCGGGGAGGGTCAATAATCGAATGGCCAGGATGAAAGTCTTGAACCTGTATGAGACCGGCCTGGACGGCCCTGTATTCTGCATACAATGCAAAGAGCGGTACTGTCTGCGCTGTCCCGAAGACGCCATAACTGAAGGGCCTAACGGACAGATAATCGTCTCTCCCACTCGGTGCATGCTCTGTGGTGTTTGTGAGAAGGCCTGCCCGATAGGCGCGATTGAAATATTCAATGATATAGTCTATGTCTGTGACCTTTGCGGGGGGAGACCCAAATGTGTTGAGGCCTGCACAGAAGGAGCCATTACGTACGAGTCTGACAAAGGAAAAAACCCTTCTTTAGAGGCCTTTAAAAAGGGAGCCGCTAGAATGAATCCCAGCCAGAAACGAAAGTCGTATCTCGAGAAGATGGGTTCGAGTATCAGAGAGAATTGGAGACGTTAGAATGCTGAAATACGGCTATGGTGGAAGAGTCCTGAGAATAGACCTGACAGAACGCAGATACAATGTAGAGGATCTTGATCCGTCCTGGATAAAACCCGTCATCGGGGGTCGCGCAGCCAACACCAAAAGGCTTTATGAAGAATTGGATCCGGATTGCGATCCTTTTGGACCGGATAACATCCTTATATTCGGCATCGGACCGCTGACAGGCTCCTTCCTGACAGCTTCGGCGTATTACACCGTCACCGCCAAATCCCCCCTCACGGGAATATTGGGAGACTCAGCCGCAGGAGGGCAGTTTGCGGCGGAGATGAAACTCACCGGCTTCGACCAGGTCATCATCACAGGCAAAGCGGATGAGCTTCTGTATTTATTAATAACGGAATCGGGAGTGGAGTTTGTGGATTGCCCGAAGTACAAGGGAATGGTCATCACAGAGACAACAGAAGCCATTCGAAGAGATAAAAAAGACTATTCCGTGCAGGTCGCCGCTATCGGACCGGCCGGGGAGAATCAAGTCCTTTTTTCCTCGATAGTCTCGAGCGGGAATCGGGTGAATGGACGTGCAGGGATGGGAGCTGTGATGGGGTCCAAGAATTTAAAAGCTGTGGCTGTGCGGGGGGCTCTTTCTGTCGATGTGGCCGATCCTCTGGCCTTTCTATCAGAGGTCGAGAAAATTGATAAGAACATAATGAGTCATAATGAATACCAGAAGCGGCACCATATGGGCACGACCATGCTGATGAAAGACCTGAATAATATCGGCATCCTTCCGACCAGACATTTCCAGGAAGGAGTCTGCACATATGTGGATGAGATATCCGGGCAGAAGCTGGCCCGTACCTATAAAGTGAAGAATAAATCCTGCTTCAACTGCAATGTCCACTGCTCGCGGTATTATGTGGTCAAGGACTATGAGGCGGAGGGGCCTGAATTCGAAACCCTTTGCAGTTTCACTTCCCGGATTGGAAACCGTGATCTTCCTTTTGCCCTGGAGATGAATCAATATCTGAACCAGGTGGGGATGGATTCCATTTCGACCTCAGAAGTGATCGGGTGGATTATGGAGTGCCAGGAAAAGGGGCTTGTCCATCCTGATGATTTAGACGGTCTAAGTCTGACCTGGGGTGAAAAAGATAAAATCCGGGAAATCGTGGATATGATCGTTTTCCGCCGCGGAGTCGGAGACAGGCTGGCCAATGGGGCGACAAACTTGTCTAAGGATTTCAGTGAAGAAGCCAGAAAGTTGGTGATGCAGGTCAAAGGACTGGATGTGATCTGTGGCGACCCGCGGGGAATTAAGGCCTACGGCCTCACCTATGCCGTTGCCTCCAGGGGTGCTGACCACCTACGTGCCGAGCCGTATTTCGAATTGACCAACAGAAAAGAGGAGGCGAAAAAACGTTTCGGTACAGAAAAAGCAGCTGACCGGCTTTCAGAGGAGGGGAAGGCGGCCCTGGTCAGTTATTCTGAGAAGATCGCTCTTCTCACGGATTCACTGACTATGTGCAAGAATGTGGGCCTCTGTATGGATGTGCTCAATATTGAAAATGCGTCCGCTCTATTGAGATATGGTACCGGAATAGATTATTCCCCTGACTATCTCAAGAAGACTTTAGCAGACCTGATTAGCATTGAGCATAAGCTCAATAAAAAGTTTGGCGTGAAGAGGCAGGACGACACTTTACCGGAGAGATTCCAGAAAGAACCTCTATTAGAGGGCCCGACCAAAGGTTCGACCGTGGATATCCAGAGAATGGTCAAGGAGTACTACAAGATTCACAAGTGGGAAGAATAAGTCATAGCCCAGAGATCTTACAGAGAGTGGCTCCTCAAGAATAGGCGGAGCTGCAAAGTTCCTGAAATTGAATATCCGGAGATAAAAAACAGGCGGCATTGGTGAAGGAACAGATAATAGCTTCAAAAAAACGAGAGACTTTTACATCCAATTTCGGTCTTCTGATGACCATGATCGGAGTGGCAGTTGGATTAGGCGCTGTCTGGCGGTTTCCTTACATGGTCGGGAAATTCGGGGGAGCCGCGTTTGTCCTCTTTTATTTGATGGTTGTCTTTTTTGTCGGAATACCCGCATTGATGGCCGAATGGACTCTTGGCCGGCACACCAGACGCGGCACCTTGGGGGCCTTTGAAAAAGGGGGATTTCCCGGGGGGAAATTTGTTGGCTTTTTTTTTATCTTCATCGTCTTCTGGGCCACAGGATACTATTCCAATGCTCTGGGCTGGGTGGGATTTCACGGCCTGGGTGAATTGGTCAATTTTTTTGGCCTGGAATTAAACGCATCCGCTATCCTTCCCCCTCAAGAAGGATTTAACCTCACTTCTCTTCTTTTGCAGCTTCTGATGACAGCCTTCGTCATTTTCAGCTGCGGAATCGTCCTCATAAAAGGATTGCGCAGGGGAATTGAGAAGACCAGCAAATGGATTGTCCCTCTCCTTTTCACCATCCTGATCATCCTCATCGTTCGCTCAGTCACTTTAAGAGGAGCGAGCGAGGGGATCAAATGGTATATCGGCGCTTTTCGTTTCAGCGAGCTCACTCCATCGGTCATGGCTGCGGCTCTCGGCATGGCTTTTTTTTCCATGTCGCTGGGTGGGACGTTCATGGTTATCTACGGCTCCTATCTGAACAAGCAGGCCAATATTCTAAAAAATGCTGTATTCACGGGAATTGCCGCTTCTGTGGCCGGCCTTCTGGCAGGATTTGCGATTTTTCCCGCCGTTTTTTCTTTCGGTTTGGAGCCCAGTGACGGTCCGGGGCTTATCTTCCGGACATTGCCAGAGACCTTCAGCATGATGCCTGCTGGTTCGCTGTTCGGGCTCCTCTTTTTTTTCGGTCTTTTCGGTGCGGCTTATCTTTCCGATGTGGCAGCTTTTGAAGTCCTGGTGGGAGGGATTGTGGATAACACAAAAATAGAGAGAAAAAAAGCAGTGATCTTAACCTGTCTTGTAGTTTTCGTGCTGGCCATTCCTCCCATGATCAATTTCAAGATCTTTCTCCCCTGGGATTTAACTTTCGGCTCTGGGATGCAAGCCCTGGGTTCGCTTCTAGCTGTCATCACCGCAGTCTGGTGTATGAAAAGATCAGAGGCCTTGAAAGAATTAGCCGAAGGGAGAGGAAAATCTTTCCCTCTTTTCCTCTATTGGTGGATGAGAGTCGTTATCCCTGTAGCCGTCTTGTTTGTGGGGATCAACTGGCTTCTGGAATCCGTCTTCAAAATTAGTATTTTTGGATGACGGG
>CAZSGR010000204.1:0-5657 GCA_964606185.1 uncultured Eubacteriales bacterium | reverse complement strand
ATTATGGCTACGGATTCTGGATTGAACGTAGTAGGTTCGGGCGAGTTGTCGGTCATGCGGGTGTGGCTCCTGGTGTGAGCGCGAATTTTCGCATGTTTGTCGATAGAGGATACACGATGATCATATTATCGAACTACAGTGAAGCAATGCTTCCTGTCGCAAGAAAAATCAGGAGTTTGTTACCTCTTCAATAGAAAGCTATGCTCACGACATAAAGCAGACTAAGATGAGACCGACGCCAGCCACATCTGACCATTCATATAATTATTCGGGAATATTATCGGTGCAATAGGAGGAAAAGATTTTATTCAAGTGATTCAACATGTTCGGATAAGTTTTTGAATATTAGAACTAAGACAAAAGTATGATTTTTAAAAAATAAGACTTTTGTCGTATTTCAAAATTTATTCTTTCTTTGTATAAATGAGTGGTTAAATAAAAACTAAAGCTGAAGCCTGGTTGAGTGCGGAAGGATTTTCCTCTCAAATCAGCCATCTTGCCGATAAATATGTCGGCGAACAGTTGGAAATAGAATATAGCTTTTATATTTAGGTGGAGGTGGTTCATGACAAAAAAAATATTAATTCTTTGTGCAGGTATTATTTTTCTTTTAATTATCCCACATCTTACCATTAGTGGTTCCGTTCATCAAAGCGATTTCCTGGTTCTCAAAGGTCCCTATCTGGGCCAGAAACCGCCGGGTTTAGAGCCTGAATTATTTGCTCCCGGAATAATTTCCACTAGCGGAGTTGAGTTTTGCATCACATTTTCAAGAGACGGTAGAGAATGTTATTTTCAGCGCGGGAGAGAAATGTTTGTTGCCATGGAGAGGAACGGTTTATGGACTCCACCCGAAATCGCTCCATTCTCGGGAAAATATCCTGATGGAGATCCCTTTCTTTCACCGGATGATCAAAAGCTGTTTTTTACATCTGAAAGACCTGTTAATAATAAAAAAACAAAAAAAAGTGATACAGACATTTGGTATGTCAAAAGAGATGGCCAAAAGTGGAGCGAGCCATATCATCTGGGTAATCAGATAAATACTGATTTAAATGAGAGGACACCCACTGTAGCATCTGATGGGACTTTGTATTTTCATGTTTTCGATGGGAAGAATCCCTGTGACTTATATTATTCCAATTTTGATAATGAAAAGTATTCATCCCCAAGACCGGTAGCCGGTTTAAATACCGATACTGAGAGTGAGGCGGATGCCTATATTTCACCCCATAAAGATTATATTCTTTTTCTTCAAAATGGGATCAGCATCAGTTTTGCTGACAAGAACGGTGATTGGAAAACACCTGTTTGTTTCAATAACTTGCTGGGTTCAAAATTTGAGAACACCTGGCCTAGAGTTTCCCCTGACGGGAAATATTTGTTCTTCTCGAGTTTCAGACCTGATCCCAATAATCCCAAACACCGCTCTCCCAGCATTTACTGGGTGGATGCAAAGATAATTGAAAATTTGAAGGTTGAAGGGATGAAGCATAAAAAAAGGACCTCATCTTGAAAGAACCGTTGAAGAAGGAGGACAAAGCCGGAAAATGACTAAAGACAAATCAAATCCTAACACCTCTTAATAAGGAGGAGGATATGAGTATCCAAACAATGGACCGCAAAGCTTTCTTGAACGCAGTCGGCAAAATGGGCTGTGCCACCTGTTTGTGCGCCGCTGCTGGCAGCTTACAAGCCGCCCTCTACCAGGATGAACCTCAGACTCAACCCGGTGAAAAGACAAAAGAAAGGGCTGTTAAACGCATGGAATACGCCGATCATTGGGTGAAACGGTTCTTCGATGTCATAGACCAGACGCTTGACGAGAAAACACGAAAGAGACTGATGATGGCAAACGGAAGGGCATGTTACAGGGAGTGGATTCGGGACACAAAGCAGGAGATCAAACAGGTTGATTTCGAGAAATGGGCAGAGAGGGCCAGCCAAAACATAAAGCAAGAGGGATTCAAGATCGAAGGTAATGTCATTTATTTTCAATTCAACAGCAGTGCTGAAACAGGCAAGCCGTCTCCCGAGGATGTCTGCCTCTGCCCGATGGTCGAATCCAAGCCAGAAGGCTTGTCTTCCACTTTCTGTTACTGCTCGGTCGGCTATGTCAAGGAGATGAACGAGCTCAAGTTCGGCTGCACTGTCGATGTCGAGCTCATCGATTCGGTCCTCAAAGGCGGCAAGCGCTGCAAATTTAAAATCACCGTGCTTTAGAAGACGGCCAAAACCTTGTGTTGAAAGGAGGTGAAATTGGAGATTAGTATAATGGATATTATTATGAATTACACACCACCAAGATATGTAAGTGTGGTAATTTTCATTCTTCTAATTTTATTACTGAGTACTCTAATACTTTTTTTTAAGCAGATTGCTTAATATCATTATACCAGGAAAAGCTTTGATGAATTCAGAAGAAAAGTAAATAAAAGGAAATTTTCGGTATTTCGTTACTTGTCAGATTTGGAAAAAATAACGTGTTGAGCGTATTTGATCAAGTAACAGCACTTCCCCAGGGAAGCACCAGATTTTTAAAGAAAAGTAACGAATATCAAAGAAAATAGTGATGTATTGATACCAAAATTGCTGGGGAACCGCTTTATAAGGCAAAACAGAAGTTCAGGACTGGACTGCGGAGCATCGGAATCCTGGCTGTTCTCTGATCTAAAATTGATAGGGGAATATCTAATAAGGACGTTGCACGCGTTTAAAAACGCAGTCTTGCTTTTAGAATGCCATTCAGAATGTCATGGCATGCAGCGTGCCGATCTATTACGGAAAATGCATTTTCCTTACGATTGCCGCACTGCGCCCGCGATGATAATTTTCTTTCGTAAACATTATCAAAAATCCTGCCTAATTCATAAAAATATCTTTCCTGAATGGAATATTCACTATCTTCAATCGTCTTTAAACAATGAAGGATAAAAGAATTGATGTGGATAAAAGCCTCTTTTCCTTTTTTGACAGGGACATAGGGGGCAAATTATAATTATCAACAGAAGGAAAATGCTCGAATTAAAGGGAATCACCAAAAAATATCAGGTTTTTCCCGCTGTTAACGATGTCAGTTTAGAGGTGAAGCCTTCTGAAATCCTGGGCTATCTGGGGCCCAACGGAGCCGGCAAGACAACCACCATCCGGATGCTGGCCGGACTGCTCGAGCCGACAGATGGAAGCATTTATTATTCGGGCAAAAATATTAAGGGTAATCCCTATGAATATAAAAAGAGGATAGGCTATGTTCCTGAAGAAGCAGAGATATATCCTTACCTCAGCGCGTATGATTATCTGTTAATGGTCGGCAGACTGCGCAACATTCCTGAAAAAATATTGAATGATAAGATCGAGCGGTTCATGAGCCTTTTTTCTTTAGCGGATGATATGCATTCCTCGATATCATCCTACTCCAAAGGAATGATACAGAAAGTTCTCCTGTCCTCTGCGCTTCTTCATAATCCTGATATCCTCCTTCTGGATGAACCGCTCTCCGGTCTGGATGTGGAAACATCCCTGGTAATCAAGGACCTTGTCCGGAAACTGAGCCAGGAAGGCAAGATCATCTTCTATTGCTCCCATATCCTGGAAGTGGTGGAAAAGGTATGTTCAAAGGTTATTATCATCCATAAAGGAAAAATCGTGGCCAATGACTCTGTTGAGAATTTAAGAAATCTGATGAAACTCCCTTCCCTTGAGGATATTTTTAACCAGCTCGTTATTCGACAGGACTCAGAGAAAATAGCTGAACAGGTTCTCAAAGCCATGAAACATGATTCTTAAGAACATCCATGTTCATTTACGAAAAAATATATAAGCTTCCCAAAGGCAACACTCGACAGATTCTCATCCTTACCAAGCATTTCTTTCAGAGGCTTTTCATGAACGATGTTGTTTTCTTCGAAGAGCAGATGAAAGAAAAGGTTATCGCTATTCTGGCAATTCTTGCTGTTTTTACCGCCTATCTGTCGCACATGCTTCTCTGGAAGTATACCTGGATACCCGATGCAGGAACTCCCTGGGTAGAGAAATGCCATGTCATATTTTTTGTTATGATAATCGTTGGTTTTATCGCAGTTTTGGAATGGGATGTCATATTTCCGGATTCGAGGGATTTTTCCAATTTGCTACCCTTCCCTTTGAAAATAAGAAATCTTTTTATTGCAAAATTAACCAGTCTTTGTCTTTTCGTCTTCTTATTTTTTCTGGGAATAAATTCTCTTTCGACTCTCGTTTTTCTACTTTACTTGCCTCAAGGGCAGTCTTCAAATCTTTTATTCATTTTGCGTTTTTTTCTGGCTCATTTGACTAGCTTCTTAGCTGCGGGCTTTTTCATTTTTTTTGCAATAGGTCTTTTAATAGGCATATTGACCAGCCTTCTCGGCTACAAAATATTCAGTCGAATTTCTATATTCCTCCGATCGCTGTTGATTATTGTCTTTATCTCTATAATGGTTTTTTTCTCTGCTGGGACAACGGGCATACCTGCCTTATCCTCATTCCTGCTACTCAAAGAAAATAACTCTCTTTTTCTCTATCTCTTTCCGCCCATGTGGTTTACAGGACTCTATGAAACTCTATTGGGGAATAATGACCCCATGTTCTCGGTTTTGTCTATTTTCGCCGTATTGGCCCTCATCATCCTTCCACTTGCTTTTTATCTGACCGGCGTGCTCGGGTACCGGAAATACATAATAAAAATGCAGGAAGTTAAAAAAAAAACCGCACATTTTACCAGGTTGAAGAAGTTCTTTTTGAACCTCTTTAATTCCATTTTCTTGCGAAATCACATTCAGAGAGCGGTTTTCTATTTTTTTGAGAAGACCCTCAGGAGAAGCATGTTCCATAAGATGGGAATTGCGTCCTATGTGGCAACATCTGTAGCCATAATTCTTATCATTCTGATATCCGGCGCGTTCAACATACAATCATTATCTGATGTCAATATAACACTCCTTTCCATCCCCCTGGTCCTCTCTTTCTTTTTGTTGATCGGAACAAGAACAATTGTCAATATCCCTTCAGCCAAAGAGGCGAACTGGATTTTTAAATTGACCGAGGGGACGGATAAAAAAAATTATTTTTCGGGTTTTAAGAAAGGGATTTTTTTCTTTTTGCTCTTCCCTTTATTTGCCCTCCTTTTTCTTTTTTATTTTTTTCTCTGGGGATGGCCCCTTGCCTTTTATCACTGTCTGTTCGGGATGACCGTCTCACTGCTGCTGATGGAACTTTTATTTATCAATTACCGCAAAATTCCGTTTGTCTGTTCCTATCTTCCCGGCAAGGCGAAACTCCATCTTTCCTGGATAATATATATTATTTGTTTTTTAATATATGCTTTTCTTATGAGCATCATAGAATATAAGATCTTGAACTCTCCTTTAGGCTTGTTCATCTTTTATGGAGCTGTCTTTCTCACCATTGTTATCCTAAAAGTCTTACAGAACTATTTTATCTATAAAAAACTGGAAATTCTTTATGAAGAAAAGCCAGAGCCGGCTATGGTGACGCTGACTCACTATGAATAACATGGAATTCAATACTTAACGATTGGGCAGGAATTAAAAGCCAGATGGCCTGAAGCTCTGGCTTATTTGAATTGAAATCACGTATGAGAAATGGAAAATCATCTAAAACTGAAAGGTGAAAAAATG
>CAZSGR010000203.1:0-5667 GCA_964606185.1 uncultured Eubacteriales bacterium | reverse complement strand
AAGCCTAAGCCCATTGAACAATCATCTGAAAAGTATTAGGATGAAAAAGTCTTTATTAATAATACTACACTAAATCTATTAAAATTCGCCGGGTGACGAGCATTTGTACTTCCCAAAATGAATATTCTTGAAGTCAACAAACTCTCTGCTGGCTATGAAAACAGCTATGTTATCCGGGATATCTCTTTTTCCCTGAAAAAGGGCGAGTTCCTATCCATTCTTGGAAAAAACGGCTCTGGAAAAAGCACTTTGGTCAAGGCCCTTCAAGGTTTGTTGAAGAATGTCTCCGGCAGAATCTCGGTCAACGGCAATGATGTCTTATCCCAGAGCATCAGACAACTTGCTAAAAAAATCTCTTATGTGCCCCAGATATTCAGCTCGTCTTTTGAGTTCAGCGTGGCAGAGACCGTTCTCATGGGAAGGTATGCCCATCAAAGCCGATGGGAAAGTTCTTCCCCTGATGACTCCAGGATAATCGAGGAAGTCATGACTCTTACCCAGACTGATCACCTGAGAGAGAAAAAAGTCGCCCATCTCAGCGGAGGAGAACGTCAAAGAGTCTTTATTGCACGCGCGTTAGCCCAAGATACCCCTCTCCTCTTCCTCGATGAACCCAGCTCCCATCTGGATATCAATTACCAGGTCGAAATTTATCAAATCCTCAAGCGCCTCCAGGAAGAAAAAGGGAAAACCATCCTGGCTACAGAGCATAACATTAATCTCGCCATCCCGTACTCCCAGAAGATCATGTTCCTTAAAGACGGCATAGTTCAAGCGTTAGGCCCTCCGGATGAGCTGGTCACAAAGAAGAACATCATGGAAGTCTTCGCAGCAGCCGTAGAAATCAGGGAAAATATCCACTCCAAGCTCCCTGAGATATCGCTTATCCCGGGAATGGGAAGAAAGGCATGAACTCCAAAAAAGCATCCACATCCGTGCTGCTCATCTTACTGATCGTTTTTATTCTTGATGCTCAGGAGAAAATCATCAAGGATGACCTCGGTTTCTCTTTCGATATGACAGCCCCTCCTCAAAGAATCATCTCCCTGGCTCCCAACATCACCGAAATTCTCTTCACACTCGGATTGGGAGAAAAAGTTATCGGGGTCACCCGTTACTGCGATTTCCCTGAAGACGCGATGAAAAAAGAAAAAATCGGAGGGATGGTTGACCCAAACCTTGAAAAGATTATAGCCCTAAAAGCTGATTTGATCATTGGTTTCCGGGGAAATCCCTTAACGACTCTCGAACGGCTCAGGAATCTAAATCTTCCTGTATTTGTCTTGGATATCGGGACAACCATCGAATCCACTCTTTCCATCGTCAAAAAAATAGGAACAGTCACACATACAGAAAAAAGAGCAGAGCTTCTTATCCAGTCTCTAAGAGAGAGATATGAAAAAATCCTCTCAGCCCTTCGCGACGTCAAACAGGAGCCGAAAGTTTTCCTCTCCCTTCACGGCACGGGCCTCTGGACCTGTGGAAAGGAAAGTTTCCTCAATGACCTGGTCAAAAAAGCCAGAGGGATGAACATTGCCGGAAACATACCGCGGAAATGGCTGAATTATAACCAGGAACATCTCATCCATGAAGATCCTGAGGTCATTATCATTCTTTCCAAATCCGAAAATGAATTCCTAAAAACGAAAAAGTGGATCCAGAACGAGGCTCATCTCGAAGGAACAAAAGCTGTTGACGCAGACAGGATATACTTTCTCGACGAAAACCTGGCCACCCGGCAAGGCCCCCGGCTCATACAGGCTCTCGAAGAGTTGGCTCGTCTGCTTCATCCTCAGTGTTTCGAGAAAGAATAATGAAAGCAAGGTCGAAAAGGTTGACTCTTCTTGCCGTCCTCCTTTTCCTGTTTATTTCAGGCTTTTTGCTTTCTCTCCTCGAAGGACCCGTGGAAACAAATCCTGGAGATCTACTTGATTTCTTATTTCATAACCTGAATGATCCAACCTTAAAAAAAATTTTCATTGACATCAGGCTATCCCGTGCGCTCTTGGCTTTTCTTGTCGGGGCCAGTCTTTCCCTTTCCGGAGCTATACTCCAGGGATACTTCCAAAATCCAATGGCTGGCCCTTTTGTCGTGGGCGTCTCTTCAGGCGCCTCATTTGGCGCAGTCCTGTGTATTTATTTGGGATTGAATGTCCGGTTTTTCGGCTTTTCCCTCCAGAGTCTATTTGCTTTTGCCTCTGGCTTCGCCATCGTTTTTCTTGTCTATCTTCTGTCGCAGAGAAAAAAGGTGTTTAAGGTCGAAACCCTTCTCCTGACCGGGATTGCAGCTGGCGCTCTGGCTTCCGCTTTAACGTCTTTTTTAATATTCTTCAAATCAGAAGACTTCGAACAGGCCGTTTTCTGGCTGCTGGGAAGTTTTAAGCTTTCTGACTGGAATCAAATTATCGCTGTATTCCCATACTTCCTGCTGTGTTTCGCAGTGGCTCAATGGCTAGCCAAAGATATGAACCTCCTGGTTCAGGGAGATGAAATCGCTCAATCACTGGGTTGCCCTGTGAATCGAGTCAGAAAGACTTTCCTGGCTGTATCCACGCTGCTCGCCGCCTCATCTGTCTCAGTCAGTGGGATCATCGGCTTTATCGGCCTGGTTGTTCCTCACTGGATCCGAATTCTCATCGGACCCGATCACAGGCATCTATTCTTCTTTTCCGCTTTAACAGGAGGTGTCTTTCTCGTTTACTCTGATTTCCTGGCCCGTACACTCCTCTCTCCGACAGAACTTCCTATCGGGATCATCACTGCGGCCGTAGGTGCGCCCTTCTTCATCTATCTACTGAATCAGCGGCGATAGAAGAAGCTTTTCCACTTCCGTGATGGCCATAGTTAGAGCAAAGCTGAGTGAAAGGCCAAACTGAGTGTTTAAAAAAACCTTAGGCTCCGGCTTTTGGATCCAAAAACAAGCAGTCTGATCTATAGTCCATCTTGCTAACACTGGTATCGAAATGCTTTCCTTTTGAAAGGACATCTTGCCTCCACTCTGAGTGAAATGCTAAAATGAATCACACTATGAAGTTCTTTTTCGTTCGTGACTACCAGCACAAATACAGATATTTTTCTTCCGATCCAGCCAGCCAAATCCAGATCAAAACCTCCCGCTGGAAAGAACTCTTTGAACTGGCCAAAAAGAAACTCACCCTTCTGCCGCCAAAGATCCTCTGGCAGGAACAGGCACTCGGAAAAGTCTTGAAACTCAACGAGGACAAAATTCAAATCTTCTATTCGGGAAAACCGGAGAAAAAAAGAATTAAAACTCGATTTTATTTTTTCCTCCAGAAACAGAGAACCAAACACATCCTCCTTCTTGTCGGAGAGACTCTGCTTCTTCCCATCAGTGGATTGGCTATGTTCCTTCCCGGACCCAATGTTTTTTTCGGTGTCCTGGCCCTATTGATGATCACTCATTGGCAGGCATTCAGAGGTATCAACAGAACCCTCAAGAAAAATTTCGAGTTTATCTCTTCCCCCCTGTTTAAAGAATGGGAACAAGCCCAGGAATCAAAAGAAGAAAAAGTTTATCTCAATATTTTTAAAAAGATCGAAAAAGAATTCAGCCTTGAGGACATCCAAAAAGTTCTCTGGAAATAGATCCTGACTCCATTGCTACTATCCATTTGACAAAATCTATGTTTTAGTTTATTTCTATAAGAACCATGTCGCTGACCCTAAACCAGTTTCTCTTCCTCGTTATCGCTATTGTTATCGTCGTTGCCGGCACCTTTCTAGTCACTCTAATTGTTCAGCTGCGAAAGACAGCCAAAGAGGGTGAAAAAACGCTCAAGGAGCTAAGAGAACTTGCCAAGAATTTGAAGGAAACAGACAAAAAAGTCAAAGAAAAAATGGATGATCTAAGTGGAACGCTCGAAGCCGCGAAAAAATCAGCAACCGGGATATCTGAAATCGTTGGATTCATGACTACAAAAATCATCCGGCCCTCCTCGAAATACTGGCCGATGCTGTTTCCCATTCTTCGTTTTGGTTGGCGGCAAATAAAGAAAAGGAAACAAAAGGAGGAAAAAAATGGCAAATAATAAAGACTCCTGCTTTGTGGAATCCACGCTCTCATTCCTGATCGGCGCAGCTACGGGATTCGTTCTGGGTGTTCTCTTTGCTCCGGCAAGTGGGGAGGAAACACGGAAGAAAATTCAGGAAGGTGCGATCAAAACCGGAGAGAAAGCGAAGGAAAGTTACGAGAAAGTCGCCAAAGAAGCTGAGAAAGGAATAAAAGTCGTCAGAGAGAAAACAGCCGAAGGAATCGAATCTATCAAGGATTTCGTTGAGAAGAAAAAGGTAGAACTCTTTAGAAGATCACCAGAAGAACCCGCAAAGGTGGAACCAGGGAAAAAATAAGCATTTAATAAACTCATTAAAGAACCACTCCTTTTCATAGAATAAGAAATACACATCTATAAAAAATCCAAAGGATTCCAAGATGGCAAAAACAACCATACATGAAATCAAAGCCAGAGAAATCCTGGACTCCCGAGGGAATCCTACCGTCAGTGCACAGGTCACACTGGAATCTGGCGTTGTTGGAAAGGCGGCTGTCCCCTCCGGAGCATCCACTGGCACCCATGAAGCCCTCGAATTAAGAGATGAAGATCCATCGCGCTACCTGGGGAAGGGTGTCCTCAAAGCCGTCGCCAATGTGAAAGAAATCATTACACCTGAAATTGTGGGGATGGATGCTCTCGAGCAGGAAGAGTTAGATAAAAGGCTCATTCAACTGGATGGAACACCTTCAAAGAAAAAATTGGGTGCCAATGCCATTCTTTCCGTTTCCATGGCAGCGGCTCATGCCGCGTCTCAGGCACTGAACATACCCCTTTACCATTATCTGGGCAAAAGAAAGGACTACCTTCTACCAGTCCCCCTGATCAATATTCTCAACGGCGGGTCTCATGCAGATAATAACGTTGATATCCAGGAATTCATGATCGCACCCGTCGGCAGCCCTAATTTCTCTGAAGCCATCCGGGCATCGGCAGAAATTTTTCATCACTTGAAGAAAATTCTGCGCAAAAAAGGATACAGCACGGCTGTGGGCGATGAAGGGGGTTTCGCTCCGAATCTGAAATCCAACGAAGAGGCCCTCGAACGGATCCTCGAAAGCATCGAGGATGCCGGTTACAAAGCGGGCAAAGATATCCATCTCGCCCTCGATGCCGCCGCTTCTGAATTCTACTCTGACAATATATACGTTTTCAAAAAATCAGACGGTTCGAAGAGATCTTCCATCGAGATGGTCGAATTCTATCAAAACCTGGTTGAGAACTACCCTATCATCTCCATTGAAGATGGCTTTGCTGAAGATGATTGGGAAGGATGGAAGCTCATGACGGATGCGTTGGGAGATAAAATCCAGATTGTCGGGGACGATATTTTTGTCACAAACCTGGAAAGATTCAAAAAAGGAGTAAGCCAGAGAATTGGGAATTCAATCCTCATCAAGCTGAATCAAATCGGCACTCTCAGTGAAACAACAGAAACAGTGAGGTTTGCGCACAAGAATGGATACTCGGCCGTGATATCCCACCGTTCAGGAGAGACTGAGGACACGTTCATCGCAGATTTAAGTGTCGCTTTGAATACAGGCCAGATCAAAACCGGTTCTTTGAGCCGAAGCGAAAGAGTTGCCAAGTACAACAG
>CAZSGR010000202.1:0-5667 GCA_964606185.1 uncultured Eubacteriales bacterium | reverse complement strand
GTAAAAATTTCCGGTTTTGCGCCACGCAAGAATGTTTGATTTTCTGCCTTGTAAAAATGTCCGTTCAAGTGATATCGACAAAATACAATTATACTCAAAGACAATCAAGAACTGAGTAAATACGGGCAATTGTTGGATAGTGGAAACCGCACAGCAGCCTGGACAATAGTCTAAAACTTATTAAACCCTCAACCATCCATTAGGAATTTTCTGCAGAATCTATATAATAGGAACAGCAAAATTTTATATTCGGGAGGAATTTAAAATGAATCTAAACAATCACAGAGGAAAAGCTTTAATCGGTATGATTGCGGTGCTGACATTATCCCTAGGGATAATCGGCCTTGAAGCAGGTTTTGGAAATTCCACTCATACATCTGCACCAACAGCACTTATGCAATCCAGCGACAGTTCAGGTACGATAAGTATTTTTATGTTTTTACAGATAGATGGGAATACTATCGAAGGAGAATCGACAGTCTCATCGCTCGGACGGGAAAATTCGATACCAATCGATTCATTCAATCAAGAGATGGCCAGAACGGGCGGAAAAATTGAACACAAGCACATCGTCATCACAAAAATTATCGATAAAGCCTCCCCCCTCCTCTTCAAAGCACTGAGCTTCGATGAAGCTGTGGATAGCGCTGAATTTAAATTTTTCAGACCGAGCACGAGTGGCACCGGGTCGGAAGAGCATTTCTACACAATAAAAATAGAATCTGGGAAAATCGAATCCATGATCACTTTTACTGATTCAAGCGAACCGTATTATTTCGAAGAAATCTCCATCTCTTTCCAAGATATAACCTGGACTGATGAGATAAACGGAGCTACACACACAGATAGTATACGTCATCCCTAAAACGTGAAAAGGAAATTCAAGCCCCATCCCTGACAATACAGAATAGCAAATATCAGGATTCACGCTAGCTAAATCAGACGCCTCTTCCCTCATCTAAGCTGCGGCGCTTTCAACTGGTGCTTCGGCAGGCGGGAACACATCGTATTCTGGACCGAACTGCGCCAGGTATTCCAGGCTGAAAGCCCTCAATGTGTACCAGACAGGCAAGGTGACGACTGTCCCTATATAAGGGATAATAAAAAGTATGATGCCGATACAACAGGTTAACAAGCCGGCCACAATGATCAAAAGCACGAACATAATGGTCAGGAAAAAAACGAAAATCCCGAATAAGATGAAGTGAAAGGCGTGCTTCCCGAATAATGACAGAAAACGGCTCCACGCCTGTGTCGTTTTGATGTTGTTCTTGTACATAATGGGGACCACGAAACTCTTCAAGAACATCGAAATGTACCCGATGATTATGAGCATGAAAAAGAAAAGCAGGCCCATCCCCACAAGAAAGGGAACAGGAACATGCCTATAAAGACTTTCTCTGTAGATCAAAGCGCCGGTCGTGAAGAAAAAGATAAAGAACATGATGAACAGCGTGAAGCAGATCAGGCCGAAAGCCAGGCGCCAGAGGAACAATGAGTTGCCCTCTGTTTTGTACTGCTTCCAGGGTTTGGCGATCTCAGCTTTATCCTGAGCCACATTATCCAGAAACATAAAATTGCCTCTTGAGCTCAACCAGGTGAAAGTTATTCCTACTGCGATTAAAACCACTACGATTGACCCGATGGCAATGAACCACCCCGGATGATCCACCAGCCATTCCCATGCTGTATTCGGAAATTCGATGAATTCACGGAAGCTCACATCATTGCTCACTCTCGAAGTTCCATTACCTCCACTACCTCCATTCCCATCAGTTAATCCTGCAAGAAAAGCACTGAATCCGATAACAAACCATTTGGTGATATCAAAGGGCTTAAACAGAGCGATTTTCATCCGGCTCCATGCCCGGCTGAGAGGTTCGAAATATTCTATGTTCATTTCACTCCTCCTGGATTGAACGCGGGATACTCATTTCTTTTCACTAATAAATACCGTTCGAGTGAAAAAAAGATTCAAATATTCTGGGATATCTTTATTTTCAATTATTTGGAATCATATTCTTCTTCTAGCTCCAAATCTGTGATCTCTTCATGTGAGTTCATTCTTTTTAGATTTCGACTATTCATACCACAACAAAGAAGTCATGGTCAAACACAGAGAAATAATTAACTAACAATTTTTAGAGTTTGAGTCGAATTGGAGAAAATAGAATATTCTTTCTTGAGCAGCGAATCTGATAAAATCCTTGGAAATTCTTCAAAAAATAGCTAATTATGGATAATTATTTCAATCTTTCATTACGAACATAAAAAAAAAGAATACCTGGTTTTCCTATAAAATAAATAGTATTTACACTTGCGAACGAGTCTGGATGTGGTATATACTTAGTGGTCAAGAATAAAATAAAATCCAAGCTGAATTTTTTCTTATTCAAAATCCTCTTTCAATTTTTTTCAAACGTTTGGATAATTAAATTGAAGAGCTGAGCAGGAGAGATAGAAATGAAAAAAGTACTTTTGTGGATCATTGCCTTCCTCATCACAGTTTCTGCGGCTTTCTATCAGCGAATGACCGGACCTACTCATCCTCTTAGAGGCAAAGCCACACTCAACGAAACCGAAATTACATACAAATTAGAACGGGACCCTGAAACAACGAGTGATCATGAAGTGCGGTTCGAAGTGCCAAACGCGGAAATCACAGGAACCCTCCTCTACAAAAGATACAAAACAGACGACCCCTGGACAAAGATTCCCATGAAAAGAGACGAAGATGTCCTGGCCGGCAGCCTGCCCAAACAGCCCTCTGCCGGGAAACTGGAATATAAAATATTATTAGCCTCTCAAGGAAAAGAGATCTCCTTAACCGGGGAAGAATCCGTGATTATCCGCTTCAAAGACCCTGTTCCCGGTGTCATTCTCCTTCCTCACATCATTATCATGTTCTTGGCCATGCTGTTTTCAACAAGAGCTGGAATCGAAGCGCTCAATCCGAAAGGCAATCCCAGAAAACTGGCTCTCTGGACAACAGGTCTTTTGTTCGTGGGCGGCTTTATCCTTGGTCCACTCGTGCAGAAATTTGCATTTGGAGAATTCTGGACAGGCTTCCCTTTTGGAACCGATCTGACGGACAGCAAAACTCTTCTCGCCATGATCGGCTGGATCGCGGCTCTGATCGCCGGACGCCGCGGGAAACCGGCTCGCTGGTGGGTGTTGGGAGCTTCGATCTTGCTAATGGCTGTCTATCTCATCCCCCACAGCCTTCTGGGATCAGAATTGGATTATTCTCAGCTTGACGCTTCTTCTACTCTTCCAAAAGAAGCTGTGGGGACTTATTTTCCCTAAATATTCCTTTCCAAGTAAAGGTCAAATTCTGGAAATCCAGCATATCAAAGGTTAGTCTTAATAGCTATAAAATCGCCAAAAAATAAACCTGCAATTCTCTTCTATTAACCTGTTTTATTCACGAGTCGAGGTTGCTGTAGATGCGAGGCGTCGGCCTATGAAGCTGTGGTTTACCACCGCGAATGGGCCGCAACAAAGAAGACGTCGTTGCGAGGAGAGAAGCGACAGCGGTGATTTTATTTAAACAAAAGGTTGAGATTGCCACACTCCCTTCGGTCGCTCGCAATGACATCACTCTACTTGAAGTTACCCCGCACCAACAGGTTGCTCGCGATGACAATTTTACTAAGCCCGAAGAGTGAAAGATGCCGACATAAGATGATTAGTTCTCCTTATGATATCTTTTACCCAGAAAGTCGGCATATTTTATGAATAATTCAGGCTAATTGTTATCTCAGTTTAAAATGAACGCGGACAGTAAAAACAACTGGAGAAGGTTTTCCTTCAATGATAAAGGGCTCGTATATGCACTGCTTGACAGCATCGACAGCCGGTTTATCTAATAGAGGAATCGACCTGAATACTTTGACTTCAGTGACTCTTCCGTAGATATCCGTTCTTACGCCTAAGACAACTGTGCCTTTAATCCCCTTCTTTCTTGCCTCTTCAGGATAAATAGGGGAAACATCTCTGATCAATCTCGGCGGCTTAATCTCGCCTACAGCTTGAACAGCTCCTTTAGCAAATGCTTTGAGCTCTTCCTCTGTCGGAGGTTGTGGCGGCTTTGGAGGTGGAGGTGGCTGGGTTACCTTTTTGGGAGGCTGTGGCGGTTGCGGCGGAGGCTGGATTCGCTTTTTTTTAGGCGGCGGCGGTGGAGGGGGAGGAGGCAATATTTCACCATCACGCCCAATGACACTGGTGATGTGGAAAGAGAGAAAATAGGGCTGGCCCTTCCTGTCCTCAAACCCGAAAACAGCCGCATTTCCTCCGGGCAGCGTGATTCCTGTCGTCAATATGTTCTTCGGCTTATCCTCAACAGTTTCATTAACAAAAATAACGAATTGACCCATGCCTTTCCATTCTGTCAACCTAATTGCTAAGAGGTATTCATTGCCGTTCAGACGAAAATAATGCCGTGCCATATCCTGCACTCCTTCTCCGACTTTCAAATCTGCCTCGGTTAATAGATCCACGTCCTGTAGATTAAAGACTCTTTTGATCTTTTCTCTTTCCTTTTCCAGTTCAAACTCGGTCTGGATAGTCGCAGAGACCGTGGATTGGAGATAAGAGGTAGTCACGAATCGAAGCGGCGCAGGGGTTCCTTCCTTGGCCCCTTCATAGACTCTCAATTTGATATTCAGTATTTCGGATGCTTGAAGATGAAGCAGAGAAACGGCCATTAGAAACCCAATGAACACAATCAGTTTCTTCTTAAACATGATAGTCCTCCTTTATGATTTCTTTTCAACCCAGACAAAGTATGTATTCGAATCCTGAGGATGATAGATGTACGCCTGGGCCGGTTCATTCTCAATCTCTATGTAATCGATCTGGAACTGCCCGGCGAGAGGTTCCTCTGATGGACCTCTGCCTGGCGAGAATGGTGAAAAGAGCCAAAGCCATACGGCCACTGCAACAAATAGAACGGCAGCCGCATACACCCATTTCCACCGGCGCCACAAAGGAACTCTCACCTCTTCCCTCCTCTCATCAATCCTGGCTTTTACGGATGGCCACATAGTCTCCAGGTCCTCAAGTTCACTCTCTTGAATGAATAAAGGCTTCACATCTTTCACATCTGCCAACCGGCTGAGACATGCCGGACATTTCCGGATATGGCGGCGGATTAAGAATCCCTGCCACCGTTTTATAGGCAAAACGGTGAAAAGAAAATCAATGAGTTTGCACCTAAACATTTTCTTTCTCCAGTAAAAACTTTATTTTTTTCCTGGCTTTGTGAAGGTGAATCCTTGCCGTATTGGGAGAACACTTCAACACTTCGGATATCTCCTGACTCGTATACCCTTCACCTGACCAGAGATAAAGCGTGGTTCTCTCTTTGGGGCTCAACCTCTCCAGAAGACTGTGAAGATGAGGATTGTGCGTCGACGGGCTCAAAACCGGGGAACTTGCCATTCCTGCGGCTTCCCTTTTTGCTTTTTTATAAAAATCAAAGAACCGGCGTCTTTTCCTCAGCAAGTCAAGGCAGCGCTTGTACAGAATCGAGAAGAGCCAATTGGAAAAACTCTTCTTTATATCGAATCTATCCAGATTGTAGTAGGTCTGCAAAAACATCTCCTGACAGACGTCTTCAGCGTCTTCCCGGTTTCCCAGGATGTTTAAAGCTAAAGCCATGGCCTT
>CAZSGR010000201.1:0-5696 GCA_964606185.1 uncultured Eubacteriales bacterium | reverse complement strand
TTCTGCAGACCTTCTCGATATGACGGATTGTATCACGAATATTATCCGGATGGATTCGAATGTTCATAAATTGGAAAGCCTCGGGTTCGATTGTAAGAACTAAGGGCTTGATTTCATTATGAAGGGATTGAAAGTTATAGTTTTTTACGACACCGATTATTGTTCCTTTGACATTGTTTACATTAGCTGCTAACCCGACTGGCGATGCAACGTTCATAAATCTGGCGGCAGCCTCGTTGATAATGATTTCTTCATTCGGCTTTCTGAGGATATCTTTTGAAAAACTTCGCCCCTGGACTATCTGCATCTTAAATGTTTCAATGAAATCATACCCGACAGAGGAAAAACTGAAGGAAAGCCGCTCTTCCTGCTCGTCCTTTCCTTCCCAGTAAAAATCCCCTGCCCAATCAATTGCATTTGTTAAAATTCTTGATGAAGAAGCAACATTCACTATATGCGCATCCTGGAGAAGTTCATTCTTCAAAGCCTGATATTTCTCTTTAAGGTTTCCGTTAAGCTTGATGTAGACGATATGCTCTTTATCAAAGCCCAAGTTTATGTTCCGCATGTATTTGTATTGGTTGTAGATTATTAGGGTGCAGACTATCAGACATATGGCAATAACAAACTGCGTGACAACCATAGCTTTTCGTAAAAAACCTTTTCCTTTTTCAAGTCCGACAGCACCCTTTAAGACCTTGACCGGTTTTATGGAAGATAAATACATTGCCGGGTAGCTTCCGGATAAAAGTCCGGTGACTAGGGCTATCAGGAGAAAGCCGATGAATGTGAGTTTATGGCTAGAGATGTCAAGCGCAATCTGCTTGCCTGTTAATGAGTTAAAGGCCGGCTGTGATGCAAAAACAATGATCAGAGCCATGATCAATGCCAAGAGAGAGGAAAAAACCGCTTCACCAAAAAATTGTCCGATCAGGTTGAGCCTGTGTGCTCCGACGACCTTTCTCATGCCGACTTCTTTTGCCCGTTTGCAGGAAAGAGCTGTTGACAGGTTCATGAAATTTATACAGGCGATCAGCAGTACCAAGATGCCGGTAAAAGAGAAGATATATATATATCTGATGTCACCGCGCTTCATAAGATCCTTCATTCCTCTGGTATGCAGGTGAATCTCTTTGACCGGCTGGAGATGATGCCTCCATTTGTAATCTGATGTATATTCTTCGTTAAATTGAGTCGCAATATATCTGGATACTTTTTCTTTTAACTCGGGGATCGATGCGCCTTCGTGTACCAGTATATAGGTCCGGAAAAAATGCAGATTATGTCTGTGGAGGAATTTTCCATATTCAGGCATAAATGATTCAATGTTTTCAAAAGGAACCAATGAGTCAAACTGAAGATGCGAGTTATTAGGGATATTTTTCATGATCCCTGTGACAATGAAATCAAACTGATTTTCAACATTGAGCACTTTGCCGATCGGGTCTTCCTGGCCAAAATACTTACTGGCCATGTCTTCGGATAAAACAATCGAATTCGGGTTGGAAAGCGCTGTTTTTGGATCTCCGGACAAAAAGGGGAACGTGAACAGGTCAAATAATTCCGCATCGCCAAACCCGAATCTTTCCTCAAAATACTGCTTTTCTCCATACTTGACGAGTATCTGGGGTCTGTTGGCGACGATCCTGAAACGAGCGGATTCCACGACCTCAGGGATATTGTTTTTCAACCATTCTGCGGCAGCCGGCGCAGCATAAGAAGTGAAAGTAGTTTGTGAACCCCTGGGATACTCCAAGATAACTCTGTACAAATTATCCAAATTTTTATTAAACCGGTCGTAGCTCAGTTCGTCCTGGACCCATAACAGTATAAATAGACAACAGGCCAGGCCTACGGTCAATCCCAGGATATTGATGGCCGAATGAATTCTGTGCTTGGTTATGTTCCTTATTGATATTTTGAGATAATTTCTGAACATGACGAACCTCCAGAAGATGAAATCTATCAGAAAAACAGGAATGGATTTAAGGAGATGTCCCCAATACCAAAGCCAGGCCCGCAAGGATCCTTTGGACCGAGCCGTCTCTTCGAACTCCTCAAGAAAATCTCCCGCAAGGGAAGACATCCTGTAATATCTGGCGATTATCCCGATCAGCCATCCGCCTAATTTAGGGGACTTCAAGGTGAATCCTTTCATTTATCACTCAGCTTAAAAGCGTACTTGGAGATTCCCTTCCAGATTTTTTCGTTCATTTCACATGACTCTTTCAGGGCCTTCAGGCCATAGGGAGAAAGAGTGTAATACATCCTTTTCCAGCCACGTCTTGCGGGCAGAAATTCTTCCCGGTGTTTGATGACATATTTCTTTTTCGTCAACTGGTTGAGAGCGCTGTAGAGATTGCCGTAGGTGAAATCTTTTCCGATCAATTCCGAGATGTGGCGCCTTATCCTGACGCCGTAGGCTTCATCCTTTAGCCTCCAGATGGTGAGAAGAATGATTTCTTCGGTCTTTGTTAGGTCTTTCATTGCTTATTTTTTGTTTACTGATTTTCAGTATATAAAATTGCTCAAGTTTTGTCTACTGATTTTCAGTATATAAATTTAGACGTTTAAAATTGAAAAAGGTTGCCTAAAGTGTGAATTTATTGAACTGACATGGGGAAGTATCTCTTAATAAAGCCAGTAAAAATCAGAGATTCTGTTTTTTTATTCCTGAATTCCAAAAACTGGAGAATTCATCGATTCGATTAAGCTTTTATCCCTAACCCAACTTCTCTTTCAGCCTGGCGGCGTAGCGGCGGCTGATCACACAAGGTTCTTCAACTCCTTTGAGATAGACTCTGAAGGAATAATTGAACCATTCCTCAACTCTGTCTACGAATTCCATGTTGATGATGGTTGAACGGTGGACCCGGATGAAGTGCTGAGCGGGAAGCCGGGTCTCCCACTCCTTCATGGATTTGTGCGTCAATCCTTTGTTCCCGTCAGAAGTCAACACTTCTGAGTAATCCCCGGCCGCACTGACGCACAGAATGGTGTTGACTTTCAAGAATTTGAAATGCCTGCCCACCATCAAAAACAGTCGATCGTCATAATTGAGCTTTCGAATTCTTCCAGGCAAATCCTGTTCCTGAAACTCCAGCTTTTCGAGAGCCTTCGCCAAACGCTCGGGATTGACCGGTTTGAGCAGATAATCCAGGGCGTTGACTTCAAAGGCCCGGATAGCGTATTCATCATAGGCTGTTATAAAGATGATATGAGCATCCACATCTGTTTTCTCCAGAAGGTCGAACCCTGAATCCCCTGGCATCTGAATATCAAGGAAAATAACATCAGGATTCAGTTTTTCAATGGCTTTTATGGCAGAGGGAACGTCGTCGGCTTCGCCGCAAACAGTGATATTGTCGTGAACGCTGAGAAGGGAGATCAAGTCTTTGCGTGCCAGCCGCTCATCATCGATGATGAGAGCTTTAAACGGCTTTTTCATGTTCTTCTCCTGTATTGCCTCGTATTTCCAATTGTACGTGAACTTTTCCTTCTTTTTCAAAGACTTCGAACCGGTGACGGTTGGGGAAGGCATTTTCGAGTCTGTGGCGCACATTGTCCAGACCAGTGCCTGTGCTGGTGTACATCTGCTTCTCGTGCTGGGCTGGTTCGACCCATTTTCCTGTATTGCAGACTTCAATCGTAAGCACGCCTTCCCTGGTTTTGGCCTTTAGATGAATGGTGAGCGGCATGGAACTAGTGCGCATTCCGTATTTGATGGCGTTTTCGACAAGAGGATGGATCAGAAAACTCAGGACCGGATAATCTTCGGCTTGAGATTCGATATCATAGATAATTTCGAGTTTGTCCTCATACCGCTTCTTCTGGATGGCAAAGTAGTACTGGATGGCTTCTATTTCATTCTTGAGCGGCACATTCGAATAATCTTTGCTGACCAGCGAATAGCGCAAAAATTCAGAGAGCTCCGTGATCATCTCTCTCGCTTTGGCCTCATCTTCATCGATCAGGGCCCTTATCGAGTTCATGGAGTTGAACAGAAAATGAGGATTCAACTGGTAGCGAAGCATCTGGAGCTGGGCGTCCTGGGCCAATGAATTAGCTTTTTCCATTCGTCCCTCTTGCCGTCTCCATTCCATCCAGATTTTTATCCCGAAATAGAGAAATATCCATCCCAGGAGCGTTATTCCTCCGGAAATAACATTCAAAATGTAGATCTGGATGGCTGTCATTTGGGTGGTTTGCAGCTGGTTCGTGCTTAATTGGATGATGATAACTAAAACCAACCAAATATTAGCCCCGACAAAAGAGGCCGCAAAAGCTGTCAATATGGAATAGATCAATGGACGTTCGTGAAATCGAATTCGCTTGAAAAAATAGCGAAGAAGGATGCAGACAAGAAAACCGGCCGCAAAAGGTGTCAAAAAAAGAAGAAGTCGGGGGATGTCCGTCCATTTTCCTGTGTAGGAGAAAACAGCTGCTAAGCCGGCGTAACCCAGCCAGCCCGACGTATGCAAAATCCAGAACGCCGGTATTCGATTTTTAATTCTGTCTAGATCCATTAATGATTATCTCCCTATCTCCTTTTCGATGGCCAATCTTGCATGAACAAAACTCTCCTTCTCGAATATTTCAAAATGATGTCTTTCAGGATAGGATTCAACCAGGCGCCGGCGCACATTGTCCAGCCCTGTATGAATAACGGTATCCTTTTTTTTGTCTTTGGATTCGATCCAGGTTCCGGAATTGCGGACTTCAATATGAAGACTTCCCTGAAGGGCTTTGGCCATGATTTTAATCTTGAGCGGCATGGGGCTGGTGCGCATTCCATGTTTTACGGCATTTTCAGCCAGCGGATGGATGAGATAACTGACGATGGGGAATTCTTCAGCTGCCGGGTCGATATCAAACGAGACTTCCAGTTTATTTTCGTACCTCATCTTCTGGATGTTGAAGTAATGACGGACGGATTCCATCTCTTCTTTTAACGGAACGTTCTCATGATTTCTGCTGACCAATGAATAGCGCAGATACTCTGCTAGTTCGGTGACCATACTTTTGGCGGATGACTTATTTTCAGAGATCAAGGCCCGGATGGAGTTCAAGGAGTTGAACAGAAAATGGGGATTCATCCTGTACCTGAGCATCTGGAGTTGAGCTGCCTGCGCCAGAGCATTGGCCTTTTCTGTCCGTTCCTTCCGGATCTTCCATTCCCGCCAGAATTTTACACCCAGGTAAAGTGCGCTCCATCCAATGAGTGGTGTAAACCACCAGATGACTCTATGCAGATAAGACATGAGCGTTGGGTTTGTGGTCAGAGCTTTTATGCCAGAGTACGGATACCTTAATAAGTTAGCTATCCATATCAGCAAGTTTGCTGCCAGGAGGGAAGAAACCACGGTTATGAGAGAGAGAGAATAGATCGAGCGTTCCCGGATCTTTATTCTCCTGTAGAGATAACGGAGAGCCGTAGTAGCCAGAAAACCGGCGATCGCGGCTGTCACATATCTCACAAATATGAATGTTGTAATAGCTTCTCTTCCCACAAAAGATAGGAGGCTGACGCCAAGGTAAAGAAGCCATGCAGACGTCTGTAGAAACCAGAACAGATGACGTTTATTATTTGAGTTGTCCAATTTTATAACTCGCCCCGATTTTCCGGCTGTATTGAATGATATAACAATTTTCCCGGATCTTGTAATGATTTCTTAAACTTCGCCAGGATTTTTAAC
>CAZSGR010000200.1:0-5706 GCA_964606185.1 uncultured Eubacteriales bacterium | reverse complement strand
TATCCTTCAAAGGTGTCTTGAAAAAGGTGTCGGCAGATTTTATGAATAATCCAGGTGTATTGACTCTGGGGATAGTAATCTTTAATAATAAGGAATCATGATTCGATTCTTCAACACGCTGAGCGGGAAATTAGAGTCATTTCATCCATTGACCAAGGGAGAAGTCAAACTGTACACCTGCGGACCCACTGTCTATGATCATGCCCATATCGGCAATTTCCGGGCGTATGTTTTCGAGGACTTGCTCAAGAGATTCCTGGTATTCATGGGCTACAAAGTCACCCATGTGATGAACATCACGGATGTGGACGACAAGACAATCAAAGGGGCTAATGCAGAAGGAGTCACGCTCCAGGAATACACGAAAAAATTTAAAGATTCGTTCTTCGAAGATATCGATACACTCCGCATTGCCAGAGCCGACAAATATCCGCTGGCCACTGAACACATCTCAGAAATGGCCAAGATGATAAAAGGGTTGCTCGAAAAGGGATATGCCTACGAGAAAGACGGTTCAGTCTATTTCAGCATAGCCAAGTTTCCTGGCTACGGACGTCTCTCAAAGGTCAATATCGAAGAACTCAAACCTGGGAAAAGAGTTGAATCAGACGAGTACGAGAAGGACAGCGTCAATGATTTTGCCCTGTGGAAGCATAAAAAAGAAGGCGAGCCTTTCTGGGAGACTGAGGTCGGTCCGGGCAGGCCGGGCTGGCATATCGAGTGCTCGGTGATGAGCTCTCAATACCTGGGTGAGACCTTTGATATTCACTGTGGCGGAACGGATAATATATTCCCTCATCATGAGAATGAGATCGCCCAGTCCGAAGCCTATTTCGGGAAAAAGTTCGTCAATTACTGGCTTCACTGCCGCCACCTTATCGTTGAAGGCGAAAAGATGTCAAAATCAAAAGGGAACTTTTACACAATGAAGGACCTGCTTGACAGGAATGTCGCTCCATCTGTACTCCGATTTCTCCTTATTTCTACCCATTACCGCAAGATGCTCAACTTCACCTTTAAAGCGCTCGACCAAGCCAGCGCCTCTCTCCAGAGGATAAAAGATTTCCTTTATGAGCTTAAAAATCATCCCCTCAAAGAGGGAGAAAACAAGAATGTTTCAAAAATCATTGAAAAAGCGCGGAAGAACTTCACAGATGGCCTGAGTGATGACCTCAACATATCAGTAGCCTTGAGAGCTATCTTTGATTTAATCAGAGAAGGGAATACTCTGATTGCCAAAGAGAAAATTTCCAGTCAGGATGCCGAAAAGCTGCGGAAATTCATCCATTCTCTCGACACTGTCCTGGCTGTTCTCCCGGAAGAAAGAGAAGAACTCCTGCCTACGGATATCATGAAAAGGGTTGAAGAGAGAGAGAAGGCCCGCGAGGAAAAAAATTATGAATTGGCGGACCGGATCCGCGACGAGCTGCTTGAGCAAGGAATCGTTCTAGAGGACACAAAAAAAGGAGTCAGGTGGAAAAGAGTCAAAAGAATACGCTAAGGATGAGTTTGAATCAGCCTCATATTTCCTCTGGTAAGAATCTTCAGCGGAGAAAATAATTTTTAAGAATAACCAGGTTACCAAACCAAAATTAAAGCAACAAGGAGTGGAAGGAATCCAACTCACACCCCATGCCCTTGGGAAGACGGGCGAAAAAGTGGCTCTTCATTACTTGGAAGACAAAAAATACAAGATCGTCGCCGAGAATTTCCGTTTATTTAGAGGCGAAATCGATATAATCGCCTATGACAAGCACACGCTTGTCTTTGTTGAAGTCAAAACGAGGAAGAGCACAGATTTCGGTCTGCCTGAAGAATCTGTCACTTTATCTAAACAAAAGCAGATTAAAAAGATCGCTCAAGGTTTTTTAACAAAGAATAATCTTCATGAAACAGAGTGTCGTTTCGATGTCGTTTCACTTACCCTTGACGCAGGCAAAGGATATTCTATTCGTCATATAAAAAACGCATTTTAACAGGAGGTATCCATGTGTGTTCAAAAAAAATACAAACTTCCAGCCATTATTATCTCGTTTGTTTTCACGGCATCCATTTTGGTTTCTTCAGGCTTCAGCCAGAACATTCCAAAGCCTGAAGAAGTCCTTGGTTTCAAGGTTGGAGCGGATTATCATCTGGCCACTTATATACAGGCAATAGAATATTTCAAGAAACTCGATGAGAGCTCAGAACGGATCAAGTTATTCGATGAAGGAAAAACATCCATGGGTCAAACCATGACCTATGCAGTAATCTCCTCGAAGGAAAATATGAACAGCCTGGATAAATACAAACAGACGATCCGGAGGCTCTCCCTTGCCAAGGGACTCTCTGATTCTGCAGCCAGGAAGCTTGCTCAAGAAGGCAAAGCCATTGTCTATATCGATGGTGGGCTCCATGCTTCCGAATGTGCTCCTGCCCAGCATAACATCCAGCTCGCCTATGACCTTGTCACAGCACAGGACCCCAAAACGCTCAGAATCCTCAAAGATGTTATCCTCGTCCTAGTTTTCGCCAATCCTGACGGCATGAATCTCCTGGCAGAATGGTACCATCCCAACGTGGGCACACCTTATGAAGTCTCCCGTATGCCCTGGCTGTACCATATATATGCCGGACACGACAATAACCGCGACTCCTATGTCGCTAACCTTGTGGAGACACAAATTCTGACCAGGCTGGTCAACAAAGAATGGTACCCTGTGATTCTCTACAATCACCACCAGACCGCCCCCTTCCCGGCCAGAATCTGGACGCCTCCCAACTCAGAACCCACCAATCCCAACGTTCATCCTCTGGTCGTCCGCGGACAGAATCTGGTCGGTTCTGCCATGGGCGCGGCTTTTGATGAGGAGGGAAAAGAAGGCGCCATCTCCAGGCTTATTTTCGACACCTGGTATCCGGGTTATGTGACCCAGGTGGTGGATTCTCATAACATCATATCCATCCTTACAGAAACTGCTCTTTACCGCTATGCCACCCCCTATTTCTACACCATCCGGGATTTTCCTGAGCAGTACAGGGATCTGACCATGGCGGCCTTCTACCCGAATCCCTGGAAAGGAGGCTGGTGGCGACTCAGGGATGCTGTGGACTACTGTTTGACAGCATCCAAGGCCGTTCTCGATGTGGCATCCAAATACAAAGAGGAATTTCTCTTCAATAAATACAGGATGGGAAAGGATGTGATCAACCGCTTCAGCAAAGAGCCCCCTTACGCTTGGATCATCCCTGAAAAACAGCATGATCCTGGGACCGCTTCGCTTCTTCTCAACCGCATGATCCTCCTCGGAATAGATGTGTATAAGAGCGAAGAATCATTCTCCTGCGACGGGATCAAATATCCGGCCGGAACCCACATTATTCCGATGACTCAGCCGTTTGCCCTATTCATCAAGAATGTGTTCGAGGAGCAGGATTACCCCGACCTCAGAAAATATCCGGACCTATGGCAGGGACTAATCCGGCCAATCCAGTTTGAAGGCGCTCCGTTTGAATCATACGACATGATGGGCTGGACTCTCCCCTACCAGTTTGGAGCGAAGGTTTATGCAGCTAATTCTCCTGTTGAAACTCAGATGACTCGACTGAACAAAGTCAAGCTTCAATCCGGCAGCATAACTGGCAAGCCCGGCCACTCCTATCTTATACGAAACGAAGAAAATGCCGCCTACACAGCCATGAACAGAATCCTGAAACAAGGGGGAAAGATTCTCAGGGCCAAGGAATCGTTTTCGAGCCAGGGCAGCCGCTTCTCTGAAGGAACAATCATCGTCCCAGCTGCGAGTGTCAAGAGAACCTTGATGGATGCGCTGGTCAAGGAACTCGACCTAAAAATCACTGCCGTTTCTCAGGCACCCAAAGCGAAAACGGCCGGTGTCAAACCGGTGCGCCTGGGGATGTATCAATCCTGGGTTTCCAGCGCAGACGAAGGCTGGACACGACTGATCCTGGATAATCATGAATTCCCCCATTCCAGCATCCACGATGCGGATATTCGAGCCGGAAACCTCAACGCAAACTATAATGTGATCATCATGCCCCATAGCCGGCGGCCTGAATCTGTGGTAAACGGCCATGCCAAAGGAACCATGCCTCCCAAGTACGTTGGAGGAATCACGGCCAACGGAGTTCGGAATCTGAAATTGTTTGTTGAGAACGGAGGAACTCTTATCTTCATGAACGGTTCCTGTAACTTCGCGATTGACTACTTCGATATTCCTGTCCGGAACGTTTTAAAGGATATTAAAAGAGGAGAATTCATCTGTGACGGATCCATCCTCCGCATGGAATTTGATACGAGTCATCCACTGGCTTACGGCATGCCCAAAGAGGCGGGTACGGTGTTCGATAGCGGCTGTGCCTTTACCATTACGCCTTCCTTTGACTCAAAGAAACAGCCTCTGAGTGCGGCTAAGTATCCTGAAGAGAATCCTCTGATGAGCGGGTGGATTCATGGGGGTAGAATCATCCGCCAGAAATCCGCTGTGCTGGATGTTCCATACGGAAAAGGGAAGATAATCCTTCTGGGTTTCCCAGTTCACAATCGCGCTCAGCCTTATGGAACGTTTAAACTCCTCTTTAATTCCATTTTCTATGTGGGCATGGAATAAGACAAACGAAGAAACGAAAGAAACAGGATCAGGCCCCCAAATCTTATCGTTTATTTTATGTTTAGGAATTTTTGCAGATAAATCAGAACAAATAGCTCAAACCGAATATAAGATTCCTCCCCGGTTCTTCAACAGCATCAGTATCGGGCCTTGCGATATAGGCCCGGTCCATAAGATTAGAGAGAAGAAGATAGAACCGGAAAGACTTATTGTAATAATAACTGGCCTTAAGATTGACAACTTCATGGCCAGGAAGACCCAACTGCATTTCATCTGGACCCGTGTCATCCTTTTTCAGCTGGAACGTCGCGTTAATTTCAGTGGAAAAACGCCCAAACCACACCCGCGTTCCCATATACAGCCGTGAGGGGGGAATGTCATTTAAAGGTTCGCCTGTGACCGTACTCTTCCCTTTAAATGAATAGATATTTCCGAATATTTTCCATTTCGGCATAGGATAATATTCAACTTCCAGCTCATATCCGCTGAGCCGCCCCTGTTCCACATTACCGTAGGTGCGGATTCTCTCCACCGGATCTATCATGTAGCGTTCAATCAGGTTATCTATTTCATAGTAAAACAAGTAGAAACCTGTAAATAGACGTTTGAAGATGAATTTCACTCCTCCATCCAGGTTAAAGCTGGTCTCTGGCCTAAGGCCGGGTTGAGCGATAATCCCGCCCCTTCCTGTGATTCCCGAATAAAACAATTCGTTCAAGCTCGGAGCCCTGTATGCCTTGGCGATGTTAGAGAATAACACAATCTCATCCGTTAGCTTGAATGACCCCCCCAGAAAACCTGTCCATGCCGTATACTCACTTTCAGCTGCGGGAGGCGTATCTCCTGGCAAAGCCTGCAAGCGGATATTATCCCACCGGATTCCACCGATCAAATCAAGATTCCTTATGCCGGAATAATCTGCGGAGAAAAAAATCCCCAGGTCCATTCTTTTCCCTTCAGAAAAAGGCTTTTGTTCCAGTTCGTTCGAAACATTTCCTAAGGCATCATATTCTATTTCCTTAGTACTCGATTCAACTGAAAACCGGCCGTAAAAATCCAGGCCGCCGGACAGCCGAAAATGCTCGCCAATTTTTTT
>CAZSGR010000199.1:0-5713 GCA_964606185.1 uncultured Eubacteriales bacterium | reverse complement strand
AAGAACAAGAAAAAGAAGAAGAGTTCCCCCCAGAACTGCCGGAGGAAAGTGAAGAGGAAGAAGTAGAAGAGGAACCATCCCAGGAGATTGAGAAGGAAGAGGAAATAGAGGCGCCAGTCATTACAGCGGCTTCTGAAGAGGGAGACGTTCCAGAGAGTGACGAGTTAGAGAAGGTTGAGGAAGAAGAGATTCCTGATGTCGAAGAAGTGCCTTTTTCCGAGGAAGAGGGCGAAGAGAAAGAAGACATCGCGCCAAAAAGTGAATCGATAAAATTCAAGACTGATGACCTGGACCAGCTCCCCGATGCCCGAACGAAAGACAGGGAAGAGATGGAAGAAATCCTGAAATCTTTCCAGGAAGAAGGGGAGGAAGAGCCAAAGGCTTTTGATGAAGACCAAACTCCACCTCTTGATGACAAAGAGAAAGAGAGACCTGCCCCTACTGAAGAAGCCATCCCTGAAGAACCTCCAGAGGAGAAAGAAAGAGAAGAGGAACCATCAGGGGACATTGACATAGAGGAAGAAAAAGAGAAGCCTGTTTCCCTGACTCCTCCAGAGGAAGCCGAACTTCCAGAATACATGAAAACGCCTCCTGAAGAGGAGGAAATGGAAATTCCTCGTGAAGGCGAGAAAGTGGAACCAGAAGCCGAAAACCCGGATTATGTCTCAGAAGAGGAGGAAAAAGAGAGAGAAGACATTGAGAAGTTCCTAGAATCTGTCAAAAAAGAGAGAGAAGAAAAGGCCCGAGACTTTGAGAAGGCCGTCATGCCCACACCTGAAGGGGGGTGGGAAGAAGAGGAAACTCCACCAAAAACTCCAGAAAAAGATGTGTCACCGCCGGAGCTCATCGACCTTGAGGATAAGGAAAAGGAAGACATTGAACGATTTGTCACATCCGTGAGAGAAGACAGAGAAGAGACGAGAGAATCGCAGACTCCTGAAGAAGAAATTCCAAGAGCTCCAGACGCTCCGCCCGGGAAAATAACTGACACAGACGTGGGGCTTCCGCCCTGGGCGGAAAAGATCAAAGAATCAGTGCCTCCAGAGTTTAAGGATACTGAGGAAGAAAGAAAATTCGAAGTGCTTCCCGAAGACGAAAAGACTCTTGAGGAAGAGGAAAAAGCTCTTCAAGAGCAGGAAGTCATTCCGGAGGAGGTATTCACTCCTCAAAAAGTACAAGAAACTCCACAAGAGAAGGTTCCTGTTCAGGAAATAGAAACCGAAATCCCTGAAAAGGTTGAAGAAACTCCTCAACTGGAGAAGAAGGCCGAACCGGAAAAAAAGATTGCCGTCAAGCGTCCCCCATCGCGTTTTATGATGCGGTTGAAATCCCGGACTTTTGACCTTTTCTTTATGGCCGTTATCTGGTTTCTGTCCCTCTGGGTGGCTTCTCGCTTGATCGGCGTGACATTGTTTTCTTTGATCTCAATATCGACGCTGCCGGTTGCGGGTTTTTATCTCATAATTCTACTAGTCTATTTTACTTTTTTCCGTATATTCCTTGGAGAAACTCTGGGCGACTTGATTTTCTATCAGGATTAGAGGAACTCCACCTCATCTCCGAGCCTGAAATTCTTGCCGAGAAACTTTTCCTTTGCCGTTTCGTCTGATGAGATTTCCCCCGGAGTGCCGTGGATAAGAAGTTCTCCAGAGTCAATGATATAGGCACGGTTAGAGATTTTGAGGGTGTCCCGGACATTATGGTCGGAGATAATAATCCCTATTCCCCTCTTTTTTAGCCTCATCATGATTTTTTGGAGCTCGACTATAGTCAAAGGATCAATTCCGGTGAACGGCTCATCCAGGAGAAGGAATTTTGGCTTCAGTACGAGTGAACGGCAGATTTCAAGTCTTCTCCGTTCACCTCCGGAGAGGCTGTAAGCAAGCTGTTTTGAAATATCGGCCAATCCCAATTCCTCCAGAAGCTTTCTGGCAATCTCTTCCTGTTTTTTTTTCTCAAGAGGCTGGAGTTCGAGGATGAGCATGAGATTGTTCATGACGGATGCCTTAAGGAAAACAGAATGTTCTTGGGGGAGATAAGTGATTCCAGCCGTGGCCCTGTCAGGACTTGTATACTGGGAGATGTCTTTTTTATCCAGAAAGATTTCCCCCCTGTCCGGCTTGATGAGACCCACGATCATCTGGAAAGTTGTCGTCTTCCCGGCCCCGTTTCTTCCCAGAAGACTTATGATTTCGCCGGAGCGGATTTCGATATCCACTTCCTTAACCACAACCCTGTGTTTGAAACTCTTGGTGAGTTTTTCGGCTCTCAATACAGACATTGCGGGAACCCTGTTCGTCAGCTAAAATACTAAAGTCATTCCACCCCGGTGTCAAGACACAATGAAAAAGGTCATCAGCGCATCCAGGAGGACAGACTTGGTGGCCTTCTTTCCAGGATGGCTGTCAAAGGTGCTCAAGGATGAGAGAGCGCGGGTGATTGGACCTTCCCGGCACACCTACACCGTTGATTTAAATCCTGAGACAGTCCACACAGTTGTCCTCTGGTCTAAAAATTTTTCCAATCTAATCGAAGACAAAGACGGCCTGCGCACCGCTCTTCAGAAATACGATCAGCTCTATTTGCATTTCACCATCACAGGGCTTGGCGGAACTTTCATCGAGAAAGGCGTTCCTCCTCCTCTTGCAGCGCTTTCCCAACTGGACTCCCTGGTTGAGATAGCGGGGACACCCAAAAGAATATCTGTCCGTTTTGACCCTGTTCTTTACTGGAAGGAGGATGAAGAGGTCAAAACAAATCTCTCGAGTTTCAAAAAGCTGGCACCTGAGCTAGCCGCCCGGGGAATAGAAAACATTCGGTTCAGTTTGGCTCAGTGGTATGGAAAAGCAGTGAAGCGAGCAGCCAAATACGGGTTTAATTATGTTGATCCCTCAGAGGAAGAGAAAAAAAAGGCTGCCCGCTCTCTCAGCCAGGAAGCCAAACGCTGGAAAATGTGCCTTTATGCCTGCGGTCAGGATTTTCTCTCAAAAATTCCCGGGATTCAGCCCTCGTCCTGTATTGACGGTTTTCTTTTGAGCCGCCTTCATCCGAAAAAAGAAGAGGTTTCAACGAGAAAAGACAGGAGCCAGCGCGCTGAATGCCGGTGCACTGAATCGATCGATATCGGAAGCTACACGCAGTCCTGTCCTCACAGCTGTCTGTACTGTTATGCCAACCCGAGGATTTAGGCGGGAGTCTCCCCTTTTTCCAGGCGGAGGAGGTATTCCTTGAATTCTAATCCCAGCCCGAAGCCTGTAAGGCTGCCGTCAGAACCAACAACCCTGTGGCAGGGAATGATGATGAGCAGAGGATTGCGGCCCATCGCTTGGCCTACGCTCCTGTATCCCTTATGTTTCAACCTGCGGGCAAGAGATTTGTAGGTTGCTGTTTGGCCATAAGGAATTTTTCTCGCTTCCAGCCAGACTCTTCTCTGGTACGGGGTTCCAATGATGAAGTCGAGGGCGAGGGATGTGAAGGCCTCTTTTTTTCCCTCGAAATATCTTTTAAAAAGTTTTTCTTCCTCTCTGAATGGCTTATCATTGAGTTCGAGAGAAATTCCTTTTTTTTTGAAGAGACTTTTAATCTCTTTGAGTTTGCTCTGGTTCTTGATGAACGTGGCGAAGCTCAGGCCCTTATCGGTCTTGGCCAGGAAAATTTTCCCGCGCGGGATGTCCAGGATAGTGTAAAACATAGATGATATTTTAGATGCCCAGAGCGAGTCTTTCGGCAAGAGCAGAAGGCAGTCCTGCCTCCAGTATTTTTCTCTGGGCCTCTCTGATTTCATACTCCATGCGGTAGAACTTAATTTTTTTTGCATCAGAGTCGTAGATGGCAAATGCGGTCCGGTTATCCCTGTCCCGGGGCTGCCCGATTGAACCCGGGTTGATAAGATACTTCATGCCCTCTTCGAGTTTGACTTCGTTGCTGTCTCCCGTCAGGAAGGTTCCATCCACCATGTGATCTTTCTCTGTATAGACAAACGGAAAATGAGTGTGACCAAAAAGGCAGAGTGGAGTGGTCACATGAGCGAATGCTTCTGCGGCATCGAATTCGCCGAAGATATAGTGATCTTCATCAAACGGTGCGCCGTGGCAGATCAAGATATGGTTATGGATAGTTACCGGCCCCTTTTTCAAGTTGCAGAGGTACTCCATGTTTTTTTTCCGGACGTTTTTCTTTGTCCAGTGAATGGCTGCCGCGGCAATCGGATTAAAGGTCTGGATAGAGTCATGGTCACAGACAGCCTTATCATGGTTGCCCCGGATTATAGAAAGGGGCTTGAGAGCGCGTACTTTTTGGATGATTTCATTGGGGTCTGCGCCATATCCGACAAGGTCGCCAAGAAAAATGTAGTGGTCGATCTTTTTTTTCTGGGCAAATTTGAGAAGAACGAGCAGGGCTTCCAGGTTTCCGTGGATATCGGTGAAGATCAAATAGCGCATCTTAGACTGTTTTTTCCTGCAAAGAGTTGTACATTTTGTGGGCCATATAAGAGCTCCTCACGAGAGGCCCTGACTCGACGTCCTTGAACCCGAATTCAAGGGCAGTTCCCCTCAGCTCTTCGAATTCGCTAGGAGAGTAGTATTTTCTGACTTGCGCATGGGATCTGGATGGCGGCAGGTACTGGCCGATGGTCAGTAGGTCGCAAAAAGCCATTCTCAGGTCAGAAAAGGACTGAATGATTTCTTCTCTATTTTCTCCAAGACCCACCATAAGCCCGGATTTGGTAGCAGCGCCCAGTTTTTTGGCTTCTTTCAGGAAGCGTAAGGACCGTTTGTAATTCTCAACCGGTCGATTGATCCGGGAATAGCTGGATTCAGTTGTCTCTATATTGTGGTTCAGTATATCGGGTTGGGCACGGATGACGGTCTCCAGCGCCATGTTGTCTCCCTTGAAGTCCGGTATCAAAACTTCGACTTTGACACCGGGAATTCTTTCTTTCAATGCTGCTATGGTTTCGGCAAATACAGAAGCTCCGCCATCGGGCAGGTCGTCTCTTGTCACAGAAGTGACAACCACATAGCGGAGACCCAGCCGTGTGGCGGCTTCGGTCACTTGATAGGGTTCATCTGAATAGGGAGGAGACGGATTCCCCGTTTTGACCGCACAAAAGGCGCAATCGCGCGTGCAAACGTCGCCGAGTATTAGAAAAGCGGCGGTTTTTTTTGACCAGCATTCAGAGATATTGGGGCATTTCGCGCTCTGACAGATCGTGTGGAGTTTTCCCTTTTTCAGGATACGGGAGACATAAAAAAAGCTTGGCTCAGAGGGTAATTTCACTTTCAGCCAGGAAGGTTTCTTTATGGTCTGAATTTCCTCAAGGTTCAACACTATGCCTGCTTGCGAAAGAATAATTGATTAAATTAAAGATAGTTTTGGGCTCAAAGTCAAGGAAAAATCCTAATACTCTATATCTCTATCTCTCTTCATGCGCCTGCGCATCCGCTTGCGTGCCTGAGCTGCCTTCATCCTCTTTTTCTCGCCGGGCTTGTAGTAGATCGAGTGCTTTTTAATCTCTTTGATGATTGCCTGCTGCTGGACTTTTCTTTTGAAGCGCCTGAGTGCGCTTTCGATCGATTCTCCTTCTTCAACAACGATAAATGCCAAAAATACTCACCTCCTTATGGCTGTGTAAAGGATTTTATAGCTGAATCTTGCCATATTGTCAAGGTAAACACAAAAATATGTCAAGGCAAAGTGAAAATGTCCGGTT
>CAZSGR010000198.1:2244-5762 GCA_964606185.1 uncultured Eubacteriales bacterium | reverse complement strand
GTTATTCACCAGTCGAGGTTCAGACTTAAAAGAGAAAAAGGATCCACGCTTTTCCCGGCCACATTGATGGACCAGTGAAGATGAGGACCTGTCACCCGCCCAGTGGCTCCCACCTTCCCGATGACATCTCCTCTTTTTACATCATCTCCTCTCTTTACAAGAATCTTCGAAAAATGGCAGTAGAACGTAAACACTCCTAATCCATGGTCGATAATCACTGCTTTACCGGCATAATAGAGGTCTCTTGCCAGAACGACTCTTCCTGAATTGGAAGCAATGATGGATGAACCGTAGGGACTCGCCACATCCACTCCTTTATGGGAAGAACGGTGATAATTGTTAAACAGTCTCCTTTGTCCAAAATTGGTCCTGGCATTTCCTGGCGCAGGAAAGATAAACCTTCCTTCTCCCAGCCATTGAGGAGTGTATATTCCATAAATAACTCGAAGTATCCCGGCTTCCCATTTAATTCTTTCATAGTATCTTGGGGGAGGAGTGATGAATTTTTTGTCGACCCATAACTTTATTAGAGGAAATTCCTTTGTCGGAACTACAATGCGTCTCTGAACGCTCTCCCATTTTCCTTGAATCCTCTTGACAAAAACGGTGAGCGTGTAAAAACCAGGTTCAAGCCCAAGGTCAAGACTTACGAAAGCGAAAAGCCTATGATTCGTTCCATCCATCCCCATCTGGTAATTTCTGTCTAAAAACCGGACTCTCGCCTCTTTCACCTCGAAAGGCTCCTTGATTTCCACGACAACCACCTCACCTGGCTCAAAAGCCCTGTACAGTAAATCCACTTTCACACCGGAAGGAGTCGTCAGTGTTTCATTTTGCGAAGCTGCAGAGGAGACAAAACTCAGACAGCTCATGAAAAAAACAAAAAAGAAGGCTTTCTTCATTCCTTCACGACTCCAAGAAATCAAGCACAAGACGATTAAACTCCTTGGCCCATTCCACCTGGGGAAGATGGCCACATTCCTCAAAAACATGAAGCTGGGAGTTCTTGATCAAATTTTTTCCTGTATAGGCCTGGTCTAAAGGGGCAACCTTATCATTCTTGCCCCAGATTATCAATGTTTTATGAGGTAAAGAGCTGGCTTCGTCCAGGACTTTAAGCCAGATTCCTTCCTTCAAGCCCTTCAAATTCACTCCTGAGCGCAGAACTTGAAGACAGACTCTGCGAGTCTGCGGCATGTTGAAGATTTTTAAAACAGTAGGAATCAGGTGAGATGGAATTTTTTCTGAATCATAAAACAGGCGGGCCAGGAATATCCTGGCTATTGGATGATTCCGGACGGAGAGAGCCAGTTCGCCAAAGGGAAAAACAGTGCCCAGCCGTAAAGGAAGAGACAACTCCCGCCCGAAACCCACATTATTCACCAAAACGAGCCTGTCGACCCTGTCAGGTTGACTCGCTGCGAAGAGGAAGGCGAAGAATCCCCCCATTGAATTCCCGATCAAAGACGCTTTGGATAGTTGGAAAGCATCCAGGAATGACACCATGAAATTTGAAGCCGCGTCCATGCTAAAATCAATTACCGATTTAGAAGAAAATCCAAAACCAGGAAAATCGAAAGCAATAGTGCGGCACGTACTGCTGAAAAAATCCAGGTTGTACTCCCACCACTCCAGTGAACCTCCCATGCCATGGAGAAGAACGAGAGGAGGCCCGGCTCCCTTTTCTGTGAAACGAATTTCATGCCCCGCAATAGAGATGTATTCGTCTTTCAAGATAACCCTTGGGACTCAAACCATAATTTTTTTTCTCAGGACTCTTCCCGGAAGACTCCCGGTGTGTTCACCTCTTTCTATCACCACTTTTCCGTTGACGATTACGTACTCGATTCCAACCGGATACTGATGGGGATCCGTCCACGTGGCTTTATCAATCACCTTATCCCTATCGAAAATGACAACATCTGCATAGAATTCCTGCTTCAGGGCTCCTCTTCTTAAAAAGCCGAACTTTTGCGCAGGTAAAGAGGTCAACTTTTTCAGCATCTCAGGAAGAGAGAGAATTTTTTCTTCCCGGATGTATTTCCCCAAAACTCTGGGAAAAGTCCCATACAATCGGGGATGAGGTTTTCCCTTATGCAAAAGACCATAAGGTGCGATCGCAGAGCCGTCCGTCCCGACACCCACTAACGGATGGGACAGGATTTTCTTCAGATTCTCCTCGTTCATCATAAAGATGACCATTCCCACTCTATTTTTTTCATCGATTAAGAGGTCTCTCATAAACTCATGAGGAGTTTTCCCTGTCTCTTTGGCTCCTTTCAGAACACTTTTGCCTTCAAATTTTTTGTTTTCTTCAGAAACCACAGACGAAATGACGACCTTATCCCAGGAGCCAAGCTTCTTTTCTTGCTCAGAAAGATAGGAACGAATACGGTTATCGAGCTGGGGATCCTTCAGTCTGGCTAAAAACTCTTCTATCGTCCCCTGCCGCGCCCAAAGGGGAAAATAAAAGCTAAGACCGGTGGAGCCAGCGATATACGGATAACGGTCGCAGAATATGGCCACTCCATCTTTCTTTGCCTTTTCAATCCTGGCTAAAGCGTCATCGATCTTGTGCCAGTTCCGTGGATAAGCAATTTTTAAATGGGAAATTTGAAGGCTGACTCCAGTTTTTTTTGCGATATCAATCGATTCATCGAGAGATTCAAGCAACCGGTCTCCTTCATCCCGCATATGAGTGGCATAAACACCTCTATATCTGGCGGCAACCCTGCATAATTCCTCAATCTCATCGCTTTTGGCATAGCTTCCCGGTGCATACTCAAGCCCTGTGGATAATCCAATGGCTCCACCTTCTATGTTTTCAGCCACCATGAGCTTCATCCGCTCAAGCTCATCCTCGCTCGGAGGACGATCATTATACCCCATGGCCGCCCCTCTGATCGTACCCTGGCCAACAAAAGAAGAATAATTCAGAGCGATACCGTTTTCTTCGAGCTCTGAAAAAAAGCCATTGATATCCATCCACGTGAGGTCAATCTGGTATACTTCCTTCAAATTTCTTTTCATTTCTTCATAGATTTCATCAGCCACAGGGAAAGGGGAGCTTCCGCAATTCCCACTGACGAGGGTGGTGATTCCTTGACGAATCGAACTCTCTGCCTTTGGATTGACCAGAAGGCAAATATCTGAATGTTCATGTGCATCGATAAAACCCGGGCAAACGGCAAGGTTTTTTGCCTCTATAACCGTTTCCGCCTTAGTTGCGGGTAGTCTCCCGATGGCTTTGATGAAATCTCCCTTGATCCCAATGTCGGTCTGTTGCGCTTCGTTTCCCAATCCATCAAAGACATGGCCGCCTTTGATAATCAAATCAAAATCCTTTGAGGATGAACATCCTTGAAGCAGGATTCCACATCCTCCGATTCCAGCAGCGGCAACCATCTTGGATGACTTCTTCAAGAAATTCCTGCGAGTAATTGTTTTTTTCATCATCTCACCTCTATAATAAGATGTGTTCTCACTATATAAAATCAAGACTAAAAATAAAAGGGGTC
>CAZSGR010000198.1:0-2144 GCA_964606185.1 uncultured Eubacteriales bacterium | reverse complement strand
GTTTTTCAAAAAGAAATATTAACAGTAATGGCTTTGGTGTGTCGTGTATACTGAAAACCTAAACTCACCTTCTTTGAACTCCGTGCTCGGTCAAAAGCACAGATCTTCTTTGCAACCAAGTGACCGATAACAGCTCCAATGAAAACATCGGAAGCCCAATGCTTATTGTTATGGACTCTGGATAAAGCACAGAGTGTGGCAACACTGTAAGCGAGTACATCCACATAGACACTCTTGGATCGTTCAGCAATCGTCGTGAACACCGCAAACGCTGCAGAGGAGTGCCCTGAAGGGAAGGAAAAATGACTTGATGATGTGGAGAAAGGATTAAAAGAATGACTCGATTCTCCGGTATAGGGACGAGCTCTTCCAAAAACAAACTTCATGCTGCTGACTATCACTCCTGTGGTTAGCCAACTTTCCAAGCTCAGCAGGGCCGTTTTACTCAAACTGTCATTCCTAGAGATCTCACCAGAGGCATAGAGAACGGCTAACATTCCTGCAATCACACCTCCGTTGCCAGCATGAGTGATAAATCCAAAGACATCATCTGAAGTGGATGTTCGATTATTCTGCGCCCATTCCTGGATATCTTGATCAAACGCATAGAGGATCAGTCCGGCACCCAGAATAGCAGAGAGATTGATAAAATCCTTTTTCTTCCAACCTGCTGGAGAGGCCATCACACCCACAAAATCGTTCTTGAAATTTTTTAAAAATACCTTATTCAATTTGCTTGGGTTTGAATTGTCATCTGCAAAAAGAAAATTTTGATGTGGGGATAAAAATAAAAATCCCAACAGAAATAAGGCGCCCACTTTTTTTAGATGATTTTCCATTTACCAGTTCCTTTAAGAATCGGCCATCATAGCATTAATGGCCTGGATTGTTTTCTCTGTAGCCCCTTGCAAGGAGTTGAGAGTCTTTTTCGCTCTGTCTCCCATCAGACCTAGAGATTTCTCATCCTTCAGCATGAAGATATCAACGATGTCATCTTCTGTATGCACGATTCGAGCCGCACTCGCTTGGACGAATTTATCAGCTAAATAATCAAAATTCTTCATATGAGGTCCGAAAAAAATGGGCTTCTGATAAAAAGCGGGCTCGAGGAGATTGTGACCTCCCCAAGGTACTAAGCTTCCTCCGATGAAGGCAAGATCGCAGAGTGCATAAAACTGAGCCAGCTCGCCAATCGTATCCAGGATCATGATATCCCATTGAGTATCCGCCGCGGCTTGCGTTCGTCTCTTCACACGAAAAGAAGAATCCTGGCAAATTCTTTCCACCTCATCAAACCTTTCCGGGTGTCTCGGGGCGAGAATGAGCAGAAGGTCTTTTCTCACTTTTCTTGCCTTTTCGAATGCATCTAGAAGCATTCGCTCTTCTCCCTTGCGGGTACTGCCCGCGACTATGACTTTTTTTGTGAAAGGGATGCTTAAATTCTTCTTTATGTTTAAAGATTTTTTTTCATCGTACAGTGGCAAGTCGATCTCTGATTTTAAATTGCTGACTACCCTGATTCCTTCCGAACGCATTCCGATTCTCTCTAGTCTTTCTTTATCGTTTTCAGTCTGCACCAAAAACATATCGATGTTTTTCAAAATTCTCCTGGAAAGCAACCTGAATCTATAGTGTTTTTGAAAAGACCTAGTGGATATCCTTCCATTGATCAGAAGGACGCCGCGAGTCTTTTTCTTGGCGACTCTTAAAATATTTGGCCAAAATTCAGATTCAGCCAAAACAAACAAAGTGGGTTTGAGAACATTAAAAAATTTCTTGACTACACACGCGAAATCAAGAGGAACAAAAAAGATATGGTCGGCATCGGTTAATTTTTCCCTGGCCACTCGCATGCCTGTATTCGTCAGCGTAGAAAAGTTGATGATCCAATCAGGATGACTTTGCCTGACCTTTTTGATTAAATTCTGTAAGGATAGGACTTCACCGACAGAAACAGCATGAAACCAAACTGACTTATTTTCTGACTGAATATTCTTGAGACTGAATCCCAGTCTTTCCCTTATAAAAAGGCTCTCTTTCCTGAGAAATTTCATTCTCACAAAATACGGGATAACGTAAAATAAAAGAGATACAAAAAGCAGGCCTGAATACACGACATACATGTTTCACGACTATACTAAATT
>CAZSGR010000197.1:0-5791 GCA_964606185.1 uncultured Eubacteriales bacterium | reverse complement strand
CGGGGATAGGCGTTTAGATCCAATAATAACGCGGGTTTTAATCCTCCCTTGAGTTTCTCTAAAGCCACAGCCGCAACCATGGCTGCATTATCCGTACAGAATTCATGTGACGGAATGGCAGGGATCAGACGGTTCTTTCGGGCAAGCACTGTGAAATTCTTCCTGAGTTTCCTGTTTCTGGCCACGCCGCCGCAAAGGAGCAGGGATTTGGGTTTGTAAAGCTTTACGGCCTGATCCAGGTTTCCCAGTAATGCCCGGATGACAGCCATCTCGAAGCTGGCGAGAAAATCAATAAAAAGAGGGCTGCTCTTTGAGAGCTTATTCTCTTTGATTTTTCTTAGAGCCGCTGTCTTGAGACCGCTAAAACTGAAATCGAGGCTTCCATCTGTCATGTGGGGCTGCGCAAAGACAAACTTCTCCGGGTCGCCTTTTTCGGCCAGTTTATCGATCACAGGGCCCCCCGGATAACCCAGTTCCAAGAATTTCGCAATCTTGTCCAGAGCTTCTCCAGCCGCATCGTCTCTTGTTCTTCCGATGCGTTGATATTCCACTCTATTCTTCATCACGAATGTCGACGTGTGCCCGCCTGAAACGACAAGAGCCAGTGCGGGAAAAGGAACCCTTGGATTCTCAAGAAAAGCGGACTCCATATGAGCTTCAAGGTGATCGACCACGATCAAAGGCTTTTCAAAATAGTAGGCCAGAGCCTTGGCAAAAGAGAGACCTACCAGTAGAGAGCCGATCAGGCCAGGACCCTGTGTGACGGCATACACATCGATCTGGCTAACATTGAGTCGGGCGCGCTTCAAGCACTCCTGGACGACATAGACTATGGAAGTGATGTGCTGCCGTGAAGCCAGTTCCGGCACGACTCCTCCAAAAGGGGCATGGATCTCATCCTGAGAGAGAACAACATTGCTCAGGATCCTGAAATCATCATTCAGGACAGACGCCGATGTCTCGTCGCAAGATGTCTCAATTCCCAAAACATTCATTTTTTCAGGTCCTTCTTCGCTCTTCCCTTTTATCCTTCTCGAACAAATCTTTCAGGCTTTTTCCATACGGGGAGCGGCCTATTCCCTTCTCGGTGATGATGGCAGAGATGTAGGCCGCGGGAGTGACATCAAAAGCAGGATTCTCTACATCGACATGGGGAACGGTCACACAGTGCCCTCCGAATTCTCTAACTTCCCGGGCGCTTCTTTCTTCAATAGGAATCTCGTTTCCTTTGCCCAGACTCATATCTATCGTCTGGGTCGGGGCCGCCACATAAAACGGCAGCCCGTGTTCTTTCGCCAGAACGGCCACCGTGTATGTTCCGATCTTGTTGGCTGTGTCGCCATTCCCGGCTATCCTGTCTGCTCCGACAATCGCTTTTGAAATCGCTCCTTTCTGCATCAAATGACCGGCCATATTATCCGTTATCAGAGTCACGGGGATATTTTCTTTTTCGAGCTCCCAGCAGGTGAGCCTGGCTCCCTGAAGGAGAGGCCTGGTCTCATCCGCATAGACATGAATTCGTTTTCCTTCCTGGAAAGCGTCTTTAATGATTCCTAAAGCTGTGCCATGACCGGCCGTTGCCAGAGCTCCAGTATTGCAGTGCGTCAGGATCGAATCTCCGTCTTGAAGAAGGCTCTTTCCCCAAAACCCGATTTGTTTATTGATCTCAATGTCCTCTGTTTCAATATCCATGGCTTCCTTGACCATTCTCTGTTTCAATTGAGAAATATCGAGAGCCTTGTTTTCCTCAAAAGTCTTCTTCATCCGCTCCAGAGCCCAAAAAAGATTGCGGGCAGTCGGCCGTGTCCTCTCCAGCCTTGGAAGAATCCGGTTGAACTCCTTCTCCACATCTGTATCCTTTTTCATTTTCAAAAGGCCAAGAGCCACACCATAAGCAGCCGCCACTCCGATTGCCGGAGCTCCCCGGATAATCATCTTTTCGATAGCTTCAGCCACCTGGATGGTATCCCGGCATTCCACATAAACTTCCTTATCCGGCAGCTTCCTCTGGTCGATCATCACAATGCGGTCCTTCTTCCACTCGATTGCCGGCAGCATTTATCTCTCCTTCTTCCAGTCAGGAGTTTCAGGCCCTTTCCATTTCCACTTCTTTATCCACTCCGAATATCCGGCTCGAAATTCTTCCCATTCCTCAGATGAAAGTTCCTCCTTTAGGCTCTGATAGCAGAAAATTATCTGGAGGTCGTTATCCCTGAGAATCTCTTCTGTCGGAAGTCCCAGTTCCTTTCCCATCAAAGCTCCTTCAAAACTTTTCCTGTAATCAGAGAGATGGCTGTAAACCTGAGATTGAAGATAATGATAAAAACCGCAGCTTAAATCCTTATCTGAAAGCTTTTGGACTTCTTTGAGGATAGAAGACAACTGCTTTTTTCTTTCTTTTCCATCCAGATGGAGTACTTTACGCAACATACCGTCCGTGTATTTTTGAGCCGCGGCAATCGTCACCGGTTTGAGCTTTGATTTATCAACGAGATATCCATAAATCCTGAATGATGAATCCTCGATCCCGAGCGCCTCCATCGACGAGGCCAATCCTAGAAGGGAAAGCTGCTGAGCCCACTCCTCTCCTTTTTCAAACCCGTAAGAATGGGCATTGCGGAAGCTCTCTTCAGCCTCCTTCCAGAATTCGAGGTTCAGCTCAGCCATTCCCTTCAACATGTACCCCTGGGATGAGGGATGCTTTGAGACCACAATCTCTGCTTCTTGTAATGCTCTCTTGTAAGAAGAAATGGATTTTTCTGTATGGTAGCGCCGAGAATGCTCCTGGCCTTGAGCATAATGGAACTTGGCCTTTTTCAGATGAGAGACGCACGCGGGAGAAGAAAACAGAAAAATAAAAAATAAAATGATAAGGCCTGACGTTCGATAATTGCACTGAACAACGGATATATTTATTTTTGAAAAAAAGTCCTTACTCATCTTTTTCCTCAAGATGTTTTTTTACAAGCCCCGCGAGGACTGTCTGCACTTTATCCTGGGAGATAAGGTCCAGATTGAGAGAGAGCATCTGATCCGCAAAAGTCTCCAGGCCTTTTAAGAGACCGGGTTGACCCTCGAAAGTCTCAATATCCATTTCTGCCTGGCTGACCTCTTCTTCAAAACCTGAAACGATTTTTCTATATTCCTCAGACTCAATCTCTTCATGAAAAAGCGCGGAGAGGAAGGGATCTTCGAGCCCGAAGATAGGGTAAAGTCTGGCAAACGCCTCTCTCAAAGAGGCCCAGTCCCTCTCCCGTATTTCAGACTCATAAATTCTGTTTAAACCCGTGTGGTTTTCAAAAAAATTCAGGACAAACTCATCCGGCTTGGTCTCGATGCGGTCAGGATCGAGCCAGACCTTCCAGGAAAAAATTTCCTCTTTCCATTCTTGAACTTTTCTTATGGCCCAAAAAAGGGTTGCGTTGAGCAGAGGAAAATAAAGATATGTTTTTAAAGGAAAGACTTTAGAGAGGAAGCTGATCCCGTTTTCGACAGTCTTCTCAAGAGGAGATTTGGGCATGACGTATACTATAATATGAATTAAGGCAAATGGAGTAAAGAATAAAAGCTAAGCAAAAAATTGGAATCAGACCTAAGTCACTTCAGCCATTTCAATCTGACAACTGAAATTCGACATTTTCATTACTACGGCTATTTCAACCTTTGACAATAAGAAATGGGAGTTCTTCAGCTCTAACCTAAAAACATTCTAATGGCTGAATTACTGAAGTGGACAAGGTCTGACCCCAAATATCATATATTATTTCGTCTCAAGAAGAGCCAAAAAGGCCTCTTGAGGAACATCAATCCGGCCAATTTTTTTCATTCTTTTTTTGCCTGTTTTCTGTTTTTCCAGGAGCTTCATTTTTCTCGTGTAATCGCCTCCATAAAGCTTGGCAAGAACATCCTTCCTGTAAGGTTTGATGATTTCTCTAGCGATCACCCGCTTTCCGATTGATGCCTGAAGAGAAACTTCATACTGCTGGCGTGGTATGAGCTTTCTCATCTTCTGTACCAGCATCCTTCCCCTGGCATAGGCCTTATCTTTATGGACGATCAAGGAAAACGCATCCACAACCTCTCTGTTGATCAGGATATCGAGCTTAACGAGAGGGGACTCTCTAAAGCCAGCAAATTCGTAATCCATGGAAGCATAACCCTGCGAAACCGATTTCAGCTGGTTGTAAAAATCTATGACGACTTCATTCAGCGGAAGACGATATGTCAAAAAAATGCGCTGAGTGCTGATGTATTCCAGCTTTTTCTGCTCTCCCCGCCGGCTTTCCAGAAGTTTGAGCACAGCACCCAAGTATTTATCGGGAGTGATTATTAATGCTTCAATCATCGGTTCTTCGATCTTTTGAACCTCGTGCGGCGGAGGGATGAGGCTTGGATTGTGGAACTCTGCGACTTGGCCATTCTTTTGGGTGACTCTGAAGTTTACACTCGGTGCTGTAGTGACTAGGTTCAAATCAAATTCTCTCTCCAATCTTTCTTGAACAATTTCCCTGTGAAGAAGCCCCAAAAACCCACACCTGAAACCCATTCCCAGTGAAGGCGAATTCTCTGGCTCGTACTGGAAAGAGGAATCATTGAGTCTCAACTTTTCCAGGGCCTTCCTCAAATCCTCCACACTGCTTTCTCCGGCCGGAAACATCCCGCAGAAAACCATGGACTTCGCCTCTTGAAAACCGGAAAGGGGCTGGTCCGCTTTTCTGTTTTTTTCCGTAACTGTATCTCCGATCCTGGCGTGGCTCAACTCTCGGATTCCTGCAATAAGGTATCCGACTTCTCCAGCGATCAAACGGTCACTTTTTTTCTGTTTAGGGGTCAGGTAACCAAGCTCCTCCACCTCGTAAGTGGCTCGGCTCGACATCAGCTCAATCTGAGTTCCATTGTGAACGGTTCCATCAAAGACCCTTACCAGAATGATCACTCCTCGGTAGGAATCGAACCAGGAATCGAAGACCAACGCTTTAAGAGGAGAGTTTGGGTTTCCTTTCGGAGCAGGAATACGATCGACAATACTCTCAAGGATTTGGTCGATGGCGATTCCCTTTTTAGCGCTTGCCAAAATGGCTTCTTCTCGACTGATTCCGATTATAGTCTCCAGTTGCTCGAGGGTGAGGTCCGGATTGGACTGAGAGAGGTCAATCTTGTTGATGACAGGTATAAGGATGAGGTCATTCTGAAGGGCCAGATAGGTATTGGCTAAGGTTTGAGCCTCGACTCCCTGTGATGCATCAATGACAAGGAGCGCTCCTTCACAGGCAGCGAGACTCCGGGAGACTTCATACGTAAAATCCACATGCCCTGGTGTATCGATCAAGTTAAGTATGTATTCCTCTCCAGACTGATTGATGTATCGAAGGCGGGCTGTCTGAGCTTTTATGGTGATTCCCTTCTCCCGCTCCAGGTCCATCGTATCCAGCACCTGTTCTCTCAACTCCCGGGCAGAGAGGGCTCCTGTTTTCTCTAAGAGACGGTCAGCGAGGGTAGACTTCCCGTGATCGATGTGGGCAATAATGGAAAAATTCCTGATTTTTTTCATTATTTTTAACCACTAAGTATATAAGAAAGTCAGGATTGGTTCTATTCTTTATTCTTATCTTTGGCAATAGTGTTCCCAACTTTTGGAATGAAAAAATAAATATCACTCAATTTCCATTCTGACTCATGATCCCAGAGCTCTCTTGACTTTTCAGCCAGACTCAAGTAATTTTGTTAAGAGTAGTGAAGACAACAACACCTTGAGCCTTCAGAGGAGGTTTTAATGTTTTTTTTAGGACCT
>CAZSGR010000196.1:3063-5826 GCA_964606185.1 uncultured Eubacteriales bacterium | reverse complement strand
CCTTGGTTTTTTTTATTCTATTTTGAGAAGGCTAAGGTGTCAAACCTCCATTCAGCTTTGCATATTCATTTGTTTCTGATCATTCCCAAACTTCTTGACTTAAAATGGGATATATGCCACGATACTTTTTCACTGTTAATCTTACATCTTTTTAATTTTCAACTCTCATTCATGTCTTTTGAAAAGCTCTTTCACATCCAAACAGGGAGGCCATAAATGGAAGGTATTATCGGCTATGGAGCGTATATTCCCCGGAACAGGATCAAAGTGGAAGAAATCGCTAAAGTCTGGGGAGCTGATGCGCCAAGCTACAAGAAAGGATTGATGCTGGAGGAGAAATCCGTTCCTTCACCCGATCAGGACACAATCACGATGTCCGTAGAAGCATCCAAACATGCCCTGAAGAGAGCCCTCATCGATCCTTTAGAGATCGGTGCAGTCTATGTGGGTTCGGAGTCCCATCCCTATGCGGTCAAACCCAGCGGCACAGTTTTAGCGGAAGCTTTGGGCGCCACACCCGAGGCCCATACAGCAGACTTTGAATTCGCCTGTAAGGCAGGAACCGAGGGGATGTTTGTGGCGCTGAACCTTGTGAAATCAGGAGTCATCAAGTATGGGTTGGCGGTTGGAGCCGATACATCACAAGGAGCACCTGGGGATGCCCTGGAGTATTCCGCGGCTGCCGGAGCGGCGGCCTTTATTTTTGGCCGTGAAAACGTGATCGCTAAAGCGCTGGAGACCTATTCCTACATGACCGATACTCCTGATTTCTGGCGTCGGGAATACCAGTATTATCCACAGCACGGAGGGCGCTTCACCGGTGACCCGGCTTATTTCAAGCACGTCATAGGAGCGGCCGAGGGAATCATGAAAAAAGCCAAGATGAAGCCATCCGATTTCACCTATGTCATTTTTCACCAGCCCAACGGAAAATTCCCTTTCCGGGTTGGAAAGATGCTGGGGTTTGAGAAGGAGCAGATCGAAACCGGCTGGCTGGTCAACAAACTCGGGAACACCTATTCGGGGTCTTCTCCCTTGGGCCTGACGGCATGTCTGGATGTTGCTGAACCCGGCGATAAGATCCTTATCGTCTCTTACGGCTCAGGAGCGGGGAGCGATGCCTTCATCTTTGAGGTTCTGGGCAGGATCAAAAAAGTGCAAGGTTTGGCTCCGAAAACGAGAGACATTCTGGATAAGAATAAACATTTTCTTGAGTATGGCGAGTATGCCAAATTCCGCCATAAGATCAAAAAGGCAGATTAGGAGGAGTGGGGATGAGAGAAGTTGCAGTAATCGGTGTGGGAATGACGAAATGGGGGGAGCTCTGGGAGAAATCCTTGAGGACGATTTTTGTAGAGACGGCTCTTCTGGCTCTGGATGATGCCGGAGTGGATAAGATCGACTCAATGTATGTGGGTTGCATGTCTTCAGGGATTTTCGTCGGCCAGGAGCATATCGCTTCTCTTCTGGCAGATTATTTAGGCCAGACTCCTGTCCCTTCGACACGAGTGGAAACGGCCTGTGCGTCGGGCGGATTAGCTTTACGGCTCGGGTTCATGGAGGTGGCTTCTGGGATGAGCGATGTAGTGCTTGTCGGGGGTATCGAAAAGATGACTGACCTTAACGGCTATGAGGCCACTTATGCTCTGGGCACGGCCGCTGACCAGGAGTACGAAGGGTATCATGGAATCACCTTCCCCGGCTTATATGCGCTGATCGCCAGGGCTCACATGGAAAAATACGGGACAACGCGGGAACAACTGGCGTTGGTCTCTGTCAAAAATCACCGCAACGGTGCCAAGAATCCTCTGGCTCAATTTCAGATGGAGATTACTGTGGATTCGGTCCTCAACTCAGTCATGGTGGCTGATCCGCTGAGAATCCTGGATTGTTCGCCGATCACAGACGGCGCCGCGGCTCTGATTCTCTGCCCTGTGGAGATGGCCCGAAAGATGAAAAAGCCGGTTGTCAAAATCATCGGGACAGGCCATGCCACGGATATGATCGCACTGAACCAGAGGAGGGATCTCACCTGGCTGGAAGCCACTTATCAGGCTGCACAACAGGCTTACGCCATGGCAGATAAAAAGCCAGAGGATATAGATTTTCTTGAGGTCCATGACTGTTTCACCATCGCGGAGATCTGCGTGATCGAAGCCCTGGGTATGGTCAAGAAGGGTGAGGGCGGAAAAGCATACGAAGATGAGATTACCTTTCTTGAAGGAAAGATCCCTGTGAACACGAGCGGTGGATTAAAATCCAAAGGTCACCCTGTTGGAGCCACGGGTGTGGCTCAGGTTGTTGAAATTGTGAAGCAGTTCAGAGGAGATGCTGGAGAGAGGCAGTTGAAAGACCCGAAGATTGGCCTGGCTCAGAACATGGGTGGAAGCGGAGGCAGCACCGTGGTTCACATCTTTGAAAAGGAATAGGGAAGGAGGAGAAAATGCCGACACCATCAAGATACTGGAGAGAAATTCCTCAGAGATACAGGCTGGAAGCCAAAAAATGCAAAAAGTGCGGAATCGTGCTTTTTCCTCCACGGCTCATTTGTCCTGGATGTAAAGCCAGAGAATTTGAGGATACAAAACTGGCAGAGAAGGGGAAGATTCTCACGTACACGATCATCCGGGTTCCTCCTCATCAGTTCGTCGACCAGGCTCCTTATGCGGTGGGGATTGCGGAGCTGGATGACGGAGTGAAGCTCACCGGTCAGATCGTGGATTGTGATTTTGAGGATTTGAAAATTGGCCAGAGAGTTAAAAT
>CAZSGR010000196.1:0-3053 GCA_964606185.1 uncultured Eubacteriales bacterium | reverse complement strand
ATTTATGACGAAGGCGAAGCCGGCATCCTCTGCTACGGCTACAAGTTTGTGCCGGAATAACAATGAAAAGGGGCCAGGCCCCTTTTTTTATTTTTTGAGGATTTCATTGAGAGAGAAGCGCGGCAATCTCCTATGGAAAAAATGTCCTTGCGAGGTTTTTTGAGATTCTTTCGCTTTGCTCGGAACAGGCTTGGCAATCTCGCCCTGATGTCATGCGAGGAACGAAGTGACGTGGCAATCTCGTAAAAAGGAAGTCATCCCTAATTTTTTTATGAGATTGCCACGCTCCGCTCGCAATGACAAAAACCTGAGATTGCCATGCTTTGCTCGCAATGACACACGGATGGAGTTGCTTCTCTATATTCGCAATAACATTATTTGCTATGACATTATTTATTTTATCACTGTGAATGACCGAAGGGAGTGTGGCAATCTCATCCTTTTTAATGTCTAGCCTAGCTGTCTATCTTTTGATAGACTGGATAAGCTGTATAAGCAGGATAGAATATATAAGGGGTTAGAATCATGTATAGAATCGAGAGTAAAGTCGATACCAAGAGTCCGGAGTATATAGAGAATTGCGAGAAGATGAAGAAGGTGGTCGCTGAATACAGGGAGAGACTGGCCAGGATTCAGGAAGGGGGGCCGGAAAAGTACAGAGACCTCCACAAGTCCAGAAAAAAATTACTAGTCAGAGAACGGCTGGACAAACTCTTTGACCGGAACACTCCTTTTCTGGAACTCACACCGCTGGCTGCCTATGACATGTATGACAATGAGGCCCCGGCAGCCGGAGTGATCACAGGAATCGGAGTGATCCATGGCCGCGAAGTTCTGGTCGTGGCCAACGATGCAACCGTCAAAGGCGGCACCTATTATCCGATGACCATCAAGAAGCATGTCCGGGCCCAGGAGATCGCCCTGGCGAACCGCCTCCCCTGCATCTATCTGGTGGATTCCGGAGGCATATTCCTTCCACATCAATCCGGCACGTTTGCGGATAAGGAGTTTTTCGGCCGGATATTCTACAATCAGGCCCGCCTCTCTGCCCTGGGCATCCCCCAGATATCGATCGTCATGGGCTCCTGTACAGCAGGCGGAGCCTATGTGCCGGCGATGAGCGATGAAACGGTCATTGTCCGGAAACAGGGCACGATTTTTATCGGCGGCCCTCCACTGGTCAAGGCAGCGACTGGCGAAGAAGTCACGGATGAAGACTTGGGTGGAGCGGATGTCCACTGCCGCATCTCCGGTGTCTCGGATTATTACGCTCAAAACGATGAGCACGCCCTAGAGATTGCCCGGAACATTGTCGAGACTCTGGACCCGTCAAACAAATTTCAGCTGGATATGGCTGAACCGGAAGACCCTTATTATGATCCCCAGGAGCTTTACGGGATTGTTCCCCCGGATTTGAAAAAGCCCTTCAATATCAAAGAGGTTATTGCCCGGATTGTGGATGGAAGCCGCTTCCAGGAATTCAAGGAGTTGTACGGTCAGACCATTATCTGCGGCTTTGCCCGGATCATGGGATATCCGGTGGGCATCCTGGCCAACAATGGAGTCTTGTTCTCTGAAAGCTCTCTGAAGGGAGCGCATTTTGTGAGTCTCTGCTCGATGCGAAAGATCCCTCTCATTTTCCTCCAGAATATCACCGGTTTTATCGTGGGAAAGCAGTACGAGCACGGCGGAATCGCCAAGGATGGAGCCAAGCTGGTTCATGCGGTGGCCAACGCGGATGTCCCCAAGTTCACTGTGATTGTCGGCGGCTCGTATGGAGCGGGGAACTATGCCATGTGCGGCAGGGCGTACGCCCCGCGCTTGCTCTGGATGTGGGCCAATGCCCGTATCAGCGTCATGGGTGGAGAGCAGGCGGCGAATGTGCTCGTCACCGTGAAGGTAAAGAGGTTAAAGGAGCAGGGAAAAAAGATGACCAAAGCTGAGCAGGAAAAACTGATGAAGCCCATCCTGGAGAGATACGATTATGAAGCCAGCCCCTATTTCAGCACGGCCAGGCTATGGGACGACGGTGTGCTGGACCCTCTGGAGACTCGGGAAGTTTTAGCCTTAGGTATATCCATGAGCCTGAATGCGCCTATTCCGGATTATAAAGTCGGGATTTTCAGGATGTAAGATGACGCAATCCGCCTACGAAACCATCCTCTATTCTAAAGAGAATAAAATCGCTCGGGTCGTTTTCAACCGGCCCAAAGTCCACAACGCGTTCAACTCCAAGATGATCGGTGAGATTGATGACGCCTTTGAGAAGATCAAATCAGATGATTCTGTTCGGGTGGTTATCCTGACCGGAGAGGGAGAATCCTTCTGTGCGGGCGCGGATATCAACTGGATGAGGGAGATCATCGATTATTCTTTTGAACAGAATTTAGAGGAATCTCTCCAACTGGCTGAAGTCTTGCACAAGATATACACTGTGCCCGAGCCCACAATCGCTATGGTCAACGGGACAGCCATAGGAGGTGGGAATGGATTTCTTTCGGCCTGCGACATCTCAGTGGCTTCTGATGAAGCGAAGTTTGGCTTGAGTGAGGTAAAGATCGGTCTTGTCCCCGCAGCCATTTCTCCTTATGTGTTGCGGCGGATCGGGGAGAGTAAAGCCCGGGAGTATTTTTTAACGGGAAAAAGAATCTCCGCTCAGAAAGCCCTCGAGATCGGGCTCGTGAACGAGGTCGTTCCGTCTGATAAGCTCGAAGAGACTGTCCTGAGTATTGCCCATCTTCTCCTGACCTCAGGACCAGAAGCGATCGCAGCCTGCAAGGAGTTGATCGATAAGACAACACGGATGAGCTTTGAGGAGGTCAAAAAGTTTACGGCTCAGATGATCGCCAACCTGAGGATCAGCCCGGAAGGCCAGGAAGGCATGGCTGCTTTCCTGGAGAAGAGAAAACCCAAATGGGTCAAAAAAGATGATGAGTGAGCCAGAAGCGAGGAAAATTGGTAGATTAATGAGTAGAAGATTGATTACAGGAAGGGTAATTATTTTTAAAAGGAGAGACTTATTCCGTGTCATTGCGAGCAAAGCGTGGCAATCT
>CAZSGR010000195.1:0-5893 GCA_964606185.1 uncultured Eubacteriales bacterium | reverse complement strand
CATGTTTTATCTCAGAAGAGCAATATCAGCTACTCTCTTATCCTGGCTGCGATCTCGCTGCTTGTCTTGATGATTGCCTGCTTCAATTTCATGAACCTTTCCATCGGGCAGGCCTCAACGCGGATAAAAGAAATCGGAGTCCGAAAGGTCCTCGGAGCCCAAAGGAAACAGCTTATCAAACAGTTCTGGATCGAATCACTTATGCACGGCTTTCTCTCCCTCATGATCGGTTTGATGATGGCTGAACTTTTCATACCCGCCTTCAACCGTCTCTCCCAGAAGAATCTAAGGCTGGATGTGTTTTCCAGCGAATGGACCGTTATCTTCTCCATCGGATTAGTCTTCCTTGTGGGCATAGCTGCCGGGAGTTACCCCGCCTTATTCCTGTCTAAATTTTCTTCTGTCGATCTCTTCCGCGGAAAGATGAAATTATCCAGAAAAAGCTCCTTCAGCCGGTCTTTGATCGTTTTTCAGTTCGGCATCTCAATTTTCCTGATCATCTCGACAATCTTTATCTACAAACAGAAGGCCTATATGCTCAATAGGAATCTCGGATACGAGACTGATCAAGTGGTAATCCTGCCTCTCAAGAATCTCACCACGACCTTCAGAAGAGACGCCGCTTTCTTATCAACTCTGAAAAATAAGCTTCTTTCCTACGACATGATTCAGAATGTCAGCGGTTCTACCTCCAGTCTTCCGGAGGGCTGGATGGGATTTTATTTTGAAACTACAGGCGGCGAACAGACGCTTGTCGTTTATAACTACATCGACCAGGATTTCGTCCCGACTCTGGGGATGGAGTTCCTCGCCGGAAGAAATTTCTCCGATGAATACCCTTCAGACCTTGAAGGATCGATCATCATCAACGAGTCGTTTGCCAGGATACTGGGTGTGGAATCTCCTGTCGGGCACCGCCTCTCCGAGTTTTTCACGACTGATTTTGACCGGCAGATTATCGGTGTGGTCAAGGATTTTCACTACGAGTCACTGCACGATCCCATCTATCCGGCTTTTATGGGCATGACTGGGATGGACTATAACTATGTCTTTATCAAAGTTAAAGGGGACAGGCTCCGAGAGGCGATACCCACCATAAAAAAAGAATTTACAGCTCTGGCCCCCCAGGTTCCCTTCGATTATTCCTTTCTGGATGAAGAGGTTGCCAGACAGTACGTGCGTGAGGAGCATTGGGTCCGGATGGTGGAATACGCCTCCATCTTTGCCATCCTGATCGCCTGCTCCGGCCTGTTCGGCCTGACTCTTCAAGTCATTTTTCTCAGAACGCGAGAGATCGGTATCCGCAGAGTGCTGGGCGCATCGGCTCGCCATATCCTCTTGTTGATCAACAGGGAATTTGTCTGGCTGGTGCTCGTTGCGAACATCATTGCCTGGCCAGCCGCTTATTTTGCCATGTCTGTGATACTCCGGAACTACGCTTTCCGAGTGACACTGGCGCTATGGGTTTTCCTGGTTTCAGGGCTCATAGCCCTTCTCATGGCTGCTGTGACAGTCAGCATTCACGTCCTACAGGCTGTCCGGGCCAATCCCTCTGAGACATTAAAGTACGAATGACGGGAGACCGAGTAGAAAGTTCCTGCCCGTAAAATTCAAGAAAAACGCTGTCCTCTCATAGTCACGTTTGTCCGTAGAAAAGGACATAATTTTTGCCGAAATTCATAGTCCTGTCTGATTGTATTTGGCACAGAAATTGCTCTTAATTTAATCAAAAATGGGATTAATGCGGTATTACCTGTGAGCTAATTGTTTCGATTGCACAATAAACCTAAAGGATTTATAATTAAAATAGAGGGAACCAAAAATGAAAAAAACAATAATTCTCCTTGTATTTTTCTTCGTGACTTTAACCCTTTCTTCTCAAATTGAGCAACACCAGGTAACGGTGAGGAACGTAGTCGTACCTGTTCGAGTGTATGACAAAAATAATTTCGTGGACAGCTTTACAATTGACGATTTTGAATTGTATGAAGATGGGATACTCCAGAAAATCGATGCTCTTCATCTCACAGACAAGACACAACTCTCAAGAACTGAGGGAGCCAAGGGCTTCATTCCTCAAGTGTCGAGAAATTATTACCTTCTTTTCCAGCTAATAGATTACAATCCCAAATTGAAAGAAGCCATTGACTACTTTTTCTCAGAAGTCATGCTCCCGGAGGATAATTTAACCATCATGACTCCATTGGAAAACTATACACTTCCGAGTAATGCACTCGAAAAATATTCAAGAGAAGAGATTTCAAAGGAAATGCATGAAATTCTCAGGAAAGATGTCAAAATCGGCTCATCCAACTACAGAAGCGTGTTTAGGGATCTGAAAAGAATCGCCCAGTCCATGTCAGGGAGTGGGGATGATCCCCTTGAATCTGCGTTCTCTCTTGAGTTCTTATTACCGAGATACAGAGAATCTTTACAAAACATGGAAAAACTCAGAGTCGTTGATGAAAAATTGTTCTTGATGTTTGCTCAACAGTTGAAAAGGCTAAGCGGTCAAAAGAATGTTTTTTTCTTTTATCAGAGAGAATTCAGACCGGAGATAAGTGGGTCTGTATATAACCTCATACAAAGTGCATACCAGGACAAGCCGGATATTCTAGCCCAATTGACTGAGCTTTTTGCATTTTATCGCAGGGAATCAGCATGGAATGCAAATAGAATCAAACAAGCTTTTGCAGATTCCTCCATTGATTTCTATTTTCTGTTTATGGATAAAAGGCCAGAAAGTGCAGTCGGGATCACTATGAGAGAACAGTCTGAGGATGTTTTCAGCACTTTTCTAGAAGTGACAAAAGCCACCGGGGGATTGATCAGAACTTCTCAAAATCCTGCTGCTGGCTTCAAGGATGCTGTCAACTCTTCTGAATGTTGCTATTTCCTCTTTTATTCTCCTAAGGATTACCAACAGGATGGAAAATTCAAAAAGATTGAAGTCAGGATAAAAAATAAAGACTACACCATAAAACACCGAACGGGGTATTATGCAAATTGAAAAACAGGGATTATGAGAATTAAAGCCCTTAAAGTTTAGGCGGCTATGATTGAAAAAGCAGTTAATATGTCCAATTGACAGATATGACTCGAAGATTTATAAGTAAAACAAGGGGAATTCAAAAATGAAAAAACTATCTTTTTTCTTTGGAGTTTTATTCCTCTGCTTATTCCTTTTCCCCCAGGAAATATTTAAAGAGCAATCTATGGTTATCAATGTTGAAGTTCCAGTGAGAGTGTTTGATGGAGGGAATTTTGTAGCCAACCTAAGCCTGGATGATTTTGAAGTATTCGAGGATGGAAAGCTTCAAAAAATTGTCGCAGTCTATCAGGTCAACAAAAAGACAATAACAAGAAAGGAAGAAAAGAAAAAATTCAAACCTGAAACTTCTCGAAATTTTTATCTTTTTTTTCAAATCACTGAATATTCTCCAAGAATAGAAGAGGCTTTGGATTATTTCATCCAGAATGTCCTCACACCAGGGGACAACCTCATCGTGGTCACGCCAATGAAGTCTTATTCCATGCATAAGAATGCCTTGGAAGTCAAATCAAAAGAAGAAATCGTAAATCAATTAAAAGGATTGTTAAGAAAAGATGCATTGATGGGCAGCGCAGAATACAGGGCCGCGCTGGATGATTTAAAAGGACTTACCGGAGCCTTAGCATCTGTACTTGCATCAGAGGAGGGAGTGAATAGTGTAGCCAATCTAATAGGTGATATCGGCAGTACGGGTTATAAGGCGTTCGGAGAAGCAAGAGATGCTGATGATGCCATTGATATACTGTTCCAGTTGTATCCCAGCGTGCTGGAAAAATTAGAACAAACAAGGCATGTTGATCAATACAAGCTCTTGGAGTTTGCTCGGTTCCTCAAATATAAAGAAGGACAGAAGTATGTTTTTCTTTTTTACCAGAGAGAATTTATACCTCAGATAGATAGTCGTCTATTGAATCAAACTCTGGGTGTGAGACAGGACAAGCAGAACGTTACCCAAAGAATTGCGGAGCTTGTCGATTTGTATAAAAGGGAGGTTTCTATCGATATCGATAAGGTCACACAAACGTATGCCGATTCCTCCGCTTCTATTCATTTTATGTTTTTCACAAAACCAGCAAGGCATTTACCTGGAATACAATTTGTTGAACACTCTGAAGATATCTATGCTTCCTTTAAAGAGATGGCAAAAGCCACAGGAGGAACAACAGAGAGTTCATCGAATCCTGGTTTTTTATTTAAAAAGGCAGTGGAGTCATCAGAGAGTTACTATCTTCTTTATTATTCCCCCAGCAAATACCTGAGTGACGGAAAATTCAAGAAAATCGCAGTGAGAGTCAAAGGCAATAATTACAAAATTACACACCGTGCTGGGTATTTTGCGGAATAATAGGCTTTGGAAAAAGATTTGTCTATTGGAGAGGTGGCAATCTCATAAAAAAAAATCTTCATTCCTGTAATAATATAATTTCTCTGTATGAGATTGCCACGTCACTTTGTTCCTCGCATGTATGAAATTGCCACGCTTCGCTCGCGATGACATTTTTGCGTGGCAGAAAACAGGACATTTTTGCATGACATTGACATATTTTCAATTAAATTTGACAGCCCCCTCATAACTTATTATCCTATTTCCTGGTAAACTGAGGGAACAATGGGAATAAAGTGCCCTAAATGCAACACTGATAATCCCGATACTCAGAAATTTTGTGGCGAGTGTGCCGCACCCCTCCAGCCTTTCAAAGATACCGGCTTCACAAAAACTTTGGAAACTCCTATTGAGGGATTAATCCGGGGGACTACTTTTGCTGGAAGATATGAAATCATCGAAGAGCTTGGAAAAGGCGGCATGGGCAAGGTCTACAGAGTCGAAGACAAAAAGATCAAGGAAGAGGTCGCCCTCAAACTCATCAAACCTGAAATCGCTTCAGACAAAAAAACCATCGAGCGCTTCAGCAACGAGTTGAAAGTGGCCCGCAAGATCGCCCACAGGAATGTCGGACGCATGTATCATCTTAGTGAATACGAAGGCACTCATTACATCACCATGGAATATGTATCCGGTGAGGACTTAAAGAGTTTTGTCAGGAGGGCAGGGCCATTGAGTGCAGGGAAAGCGATTTTCATCGCCAAACAGGTATGCGAGGGCCTAATAGAAGCTCACGGGCGAGGAGTTGTGCACCGTGACCTGAAACCCCAGAATATCATGATCGACAAGGACGGCAACGCCCGAATTATGGATTTTGGAATAGCCCGCTCCCTTAAAGCGAAAGGAATAACCGGTGCAGGCGTGATGGTTGGGACGCCTGAATACATGTCCCCGGAGCAAGCTGAAGCCAAAGAGGTGGATAAACGGTCGGACATTTATTCACTGGGAATAATCCTTTACGAGATGATGACTGGCCGAATCCCGTTCGAGGGAGAGACACCACTCAGTATCGCCATGAAACACAAAGGCGAAATGCCCAAGGATCCCAGGAATATTAATGATCAGATCCCGGAAAGTCTGAGCCGCCTAATACTGCAGTGCCTGGAAAAAGACATGGAACACAGATACCAGAGCGCAGAAGAAGTGCGTTCTGAACTAATAAAAATAGAAGAAGGGATCCCGACAGAAGAAAGAAAGGTTCCCAAGATAAAGCCAGTTATTCACAAAGAGACAAGAGTGAAGCTTAGCCCCAGAAAAATTGTCATTCCCATCATTGTTCTTGCTTCCCTTGCTGTAGTGGTCGTACTTTCGATAATTCTTGTGAAAACATTACAGTCAAAAAAGCCGATCCCCTCTACACATACCCAACTCACTTTCACTGGGTATGTATCTGAGGCTGTAATATCTCCGGATGGTAATTTCATTGCCTACGTAGAGATTGAGACTTTTGACGAACA
>CAZSGR010000194.1:0-5970 GCA_964606185.1 uncultured Eubacteriales bacterium | reverse complement strand
TGGGTGAAGAGTTACGCAAAAGCTTGAAAGACAGAGAATGGATTATTGTTAATGAGACACCTTTGCCGCTAGTCTGTTTTACTCACGAAAAGATAAAGAAAGGCAGAATTTCCACCAAAAATATTATTCAGAGATTGCATGAAAGAAAAGCGGCCTGGATTTCAGATGCAATTTTGAAGTCAAAATTACATGCTTTACGAGCATGCATTACTAATTTCCGGACTCAAAAAGCGGATGTTGACTTTCTCGTTGAAGAACTGGATAAAATTATGAGTAAAATATAAGGAAGAATCAAGTAAAAAAAACAGTCTTCTTGACTTTTTAGTATCCTAGAGCCTTGCCTCTTCCACGTGGATCCGCGCTCCCGGTGAACTTCACAGGTTTACCCGCAGAATCGTATTCAATCATTAAACCGTGAGCATTACCAAGTCCTGTGGATTGACGGATGTTATGGCCCATTTTTCTGAGAGCTTCCAACACGGAATCATCGATTCCCTGTTCGATAAGTATATAGTCCGGCGTCGCAAAGCTGATGCGCGGTGCGGCAATGGCTTGCTGGATGTCCATCCCAAAATCAATCATGTTCATTATCATCTGAGGCACTGTCTGGCCGATCGTATGCCCGCCTGGCGTTCCTAAAGCAATCCAGGGTTTGTCTTCCTTAAAGACGATTGTCGGACAGTCGCCGGAGAGTTTTCTCTGGCCGGGATGGGCATCCATCGGATTCCCTTTGGGTTCGAAAGTGCAGTAATACAGGGAATTATTGAGCCAGATACCTGTTCCCTCGACCATTATGCGGCTGCCGAATGAATTTCCGAGAGTTTGTGTGGCGCTGACAATGTTGCCCCATTTATCGGCGACAACAAAATGTGTTGTGTTATCTCCACTCTTCACAACAATGTTGGGCGGTCTGAACGGCTTGGCCTCCTCCATCTCAAATTCACTGACGACTTCTTCCCAATATTCTTTGCTCAACAGCCTGAACAACGGAGGAGGGTTGATCTCCGGGTCTCCCGCAAAAGCGAGGCGGCACCAGAAAGCATGCTTGGTGACCTCGGCGAAACGGTGGAGATAGGCGGCTGAATTGTGTCCGAGAGAAGCGTTATCGAAACAGCTCATCAAACCCAGGCGGATGAGTGAAGGAAATGCCGTTGATGGAGGGGAAGCGGTTGTCACTTTATACCCTCGATAACTAATGCTGATGGGTTCCCACCATTCCGCGCGGTCAGCGATCAGGTCATCTATTGTCAAGAACCCTTCGCTCTCTCGCATGACACGATCAATCGCCTTCCCTAATTCTCCCCCGTAGACAGCTTTGGCTCCTTCACTGGCTATCAGGCGAAACGATTGACCAAGGTCCTTCTGAATCAGGACATCTCCCTCTTCCAGAGGCTTTCCTTTTTTTCCATAAACAGATTGACCATACGAGTTGAATTCAGAAAAGGCGAAATGAATGACACGAGCCAGACGCGCATTGATCTCAAGCCCGTCTTCTGCAGCTTTTATTGGGGCATCAAATAGTTCCTCCCAATCGAACCGCCCGTATTCGGAGGACATGGCCCACCAGGCATTCACGTTTCCGGGCGTGGAAACAGCTTTGGCTCCGCGACGGTTCTCTCTGAAATTTGGTGTCGGAGGACGGAACATATCCGAATCCACATGGAGGGGTATTTTACCGCTGGAATCAAGAAAGCGGGTTTTACCCCTGACCGCATCATAGATGAGGATAGTCCCGTAGCCACCGATTCCGGAGTTCATCGGCTCGACAACATTCAACATGGCAGCCACAGTCACGGCCGCATCAAATGCATTTCCCCCGGCTCGAAGGATAGATAAACCAGCCCGTGTGGCAAGAGGATGGGCTGTGCTGACCATACCGTTGGAACCAATCGCCGGGCTGGGAGGTGACGGATAGCTCACCTGTTCCTTGTTTCTTTTACAGGAAGCAAAGGCCATAAAAACAATTAAAAACATGATTAACTGCTTTTTAAGCATTCCGGGCTCCTGACTTCCTCCGTACTTCTCATGTCCCTTCCACCGGATCCATTACTTCACTTATAAGCTATTGACATACAACAATAAAGTCAAGAAATTCGTCTGAATCAATATTCAACAGGAATCAAATGAAAAGATTCATATATGCGTTATGGGTTTAGCTTTTTAGCCGCTCAAACACATCTGTGAGCCATGACTTCATTCATGCATTGAGATTCCAGATAGAAAAATTAAGGATAGCGGCAAAGCTCACCCAGCAAATATAGGGAACGAGCAGCACGCCAGCCAAACGGGAAACTTTAAACGATTTAACAAGCGTCAGAAAGATGGCGACCCAGAGAAAAATAATTCCAATGAAGGCAAATAGCGGCGATTTCAAGCCAAAAAAGAGGACTGACCAGAGCATATTCAGAAATAATTGGATGGCAAACCATAACATGGCTCCTCTCACACCCGGATAATGAAGTGATTTTTGCCACACAAGAAAAAGAGATATCCCCATGACCACAAACAGGCTGATCCAGACAGGAGAAAACACCCAATTGGGTGGATTGAAGGATGGCTTTTCCAAGGAGGCATACCATGTTGGGATCGAAGGAGTGGTGAACAGAGATCCCACAAAACCGGCCAATTGACAGATGATGAGGCTGACGATAAGTTTCAGAATATCACTTTTCTTCATTTTCGTTTACTCCCGATGCATACTCAGTAATTCAATACCAAATTTTATTGAAAAATCCAACCACTAAATTACTTTCTAAATTCTTTCGAGAACTCTTACACAGAATAATCGACCGCCACTCTCAGGATGACCTGAAACTCCTTCAATTTTCCATCTCTGACTGCCCCTCTCTGTTCCAGAACCTGAAAAAAATGAATTTTTTCTCCTGATTGAAGCACCTGCTCCACCCCATCTTTGACTGCTTCTGAGAATCCAAGAGGAGAAACCCCGACGACTTCTATCATTTTGAACATAAAATTTCTCCTTTTCGAATATATTTTAAAAGCGGGTTAATCTTTTTTTGGAAGCCAGGGAAAAAAGGCACTCGTTTTCTTTGCATATTCTTCGAATTCCTTATTCCCGACATACTTTTTCTCGAGCATCGTCACTCCGGATACCCTTAACAGGAGAAACGTGATGAGGAAGGGGCTGATAATGGCTGTCCAGCCAAGCCTAACAGACAGTGCAATCAGAAAAATCCCCCACCACATCACGGCCTCTCCAAAATAGTTGGGATGACGTGTGTACTTCCACAGTCCAGACCTCATGATCTTTCCTTTGTTCCCAGGGTCTCTTTTGAACCTGGACAGCTGTAAATCACCAACCGATTCAAAAAAGAATCCCGTGACCCAGAGAACAACACCCACTATATCCAGATAAGATATTCCTTTTTCCCCGGAATGATTGGTGAGCATGAGCGGATAGGCAATGACTAAAAGCAAAAACCCCTGAAGCATAAAAATCTGGAAAAAACTCCGGAGAAAGAACCATTTTCCCCACTCCCTTCTCCATTGAGCATACCGGAAATCTTCTCCCCTTCCCCTGTTCCGGATGAAGATATGAACGGCGAGCCTGGTTCCCCAGATCAACACCGAGACTGTCACAAGGATATGTCGCACGGTGAATTCTCTTTCCAGAAAGAAAGCCAGAAGCGCAACCAGAATGAATCCCAGTCCCCAGGCTATATCGACAATCGAATTGTCTTTTTTTAATAATGCCACGATAAAAATCACAGCCATGTACACAAAAACAGCTGCTGCTGAATAGAGAAAATAATCAACCATTGAAAAACTCATTTGAATCTCCTCTTGAAAGGAATGAAGCTTGAGTCATTCCCGCCCGATCAAGAGATGCGCTGTCTGAATAAACTCATTCATACATGACGCCGATACCGACAACGCCGATGCCGTTGTGCACACCGATGACAGGTGAAAGATCCATGATGAATGCGGGTTTCTTGTGAAGGACTTCTTCAAGGCTGTGGGCATACATCTCGGCACGCTCGATGTTCTGGGCATGGACTATCGCATAATTCCAGATCTTTCCCTCCGCAGCCATGTTTTTCACCATCCGGACAATTTTTTTCATGTTGCCTTTGCGGGTGAATGACTTGCCCAAAGCAAAGGCTTTTCCTTCCGAATCAAGAGATATAAGAGGTTTGATGTTCAACACCCGCGCCACCAAACCTTTCAGAGGGCTGACCCGACCTCCGCGGACCATGTATTTGAGTGTTTTTATATCCACGAAAATTTTTGTTTTTGCGACCCATTCCAAGGCCAGTTTAACAATCTGTTCATGTGTTTTCCCTTCCTGAATCGCCTGCGCGATCCGAAGGACAATAAGGCCCAAAGTGCCAGAAAGGTGTTTCGAGTCGATCAGGCTTATCTTTTTATCTTTAACCACAGATGATGCTTCTATAGTCTGTTTATGAGCACCGCTCAACCCATCAGAGATACTGACCACAATCAAAGATTCGTAATGACTGGCTAAAAAGGAGAAAATGTTTTGAACGGTTTTCAGGGGGGGTATTGCGCTCTTGGGAATTTCTTTAACAGTCTTGAGAAGAGTATAAAACTGTTGAGGTGTGATGGTGATCTTATCCAGATACAGAGTGTCACCGAAGGACAGATTGTAAGGGATCACATGAATCTGATAATCGTCTATTACTTGCTGGGGAAGGTCACAGGAGGAATCTGTGACCAGAGCGATGCTGGATTTCCGTTTATGACTCGCCACATACTGCTTCAGCATGTCATCGGCTTTGATCTGTGCAATCGAGCCATAATTCTTCAAATAAAAGAACAAATCCGCTGGATTATTCGTGTGGATATGGATGCGCATTTTTTCTGGACTCCCAGCGACGATTGCAGATACTCCGTAGGGAAGAACTTCTTTCCGTATTTTCTCTAAATCTATATTCTTCCCTGTAATCAAAGCTTCGGTGCAGAATCTATGCTCGATCACATCCTTTGGGAAATGAACATGAACCTGTGTATCCAAAGGCAGAACTTCTGGCTTGGGAATACTCTTCAATTTTCCTCTTTTAATGAAATTCGTGATCCCTTCAAGAAAATCGACGAATCCCTTTGCTCCTGCGTCTACGACTCCTGCCTTGGCCAAAACGGCGAGCTTCTTCGGAGTCTCTTTCAGGGATCTTTTCGCCACACGGAGCGAATCCGAAAGGAGATCAGCAAAATCCCTCTTTTCCTTCCTTTTTTGATAAACGGCGTCTGCCCAATCTTTCATCACAGTGAGCATGGTTCCCTCGACAGGAGACACGATCGCTTTATAGGCGTACTTCACAGCTTCCTTGACTGATTCACCGAACTGGCTGGTTGAAATCCTTTTTACATTTTTGATTTTCTCGCTGATCCCATACAGAAACTGGGCAAAAATCAGCCCTGAATTTCCCCTGGCTCCGGAAAGAGCTGAATCCACGATGGACTGCATGGTTGCTTCAGCTGAACGGCTGAGCACGGCGCCTTCAGTGATCGATAGCATGGTGGAGGCCATGTTCGTCCCTGTGTCCGAATCCGGGACAGGAAAGACATTGATCTTGTTCAGATAATTCTTGTCTTCGATGACCGCGCTTCCACCGATCAGAAAGGCATAATACAACCTGTCCCCATCAAGATATTTAATCTGCACAGCAAACCTCTAAATGAAAAATATCTTCAAAACCTTATAGATTATATAAGATTTCATTAAAAAAAAATATAAAAATTACTTGACAAATCTATAAATTGTATTATATTATTAGTACAATCTAAACGAAGCGAGGCTATAATGTTCCGGACTAATATTGATTTCAGCTCACCCCTGCCAATTTACCGGCAACTCATCTATATGATAAAACTTGAAATACTATCCGGACGGCTCAACGATGGGGACCAGCTGCCGCCAATCAGGGAACTGGCAAAAATTTTAAAATTAAATCCCAACACTGTAGCAAAGGCATACTACGCTTTGGACGA
>CAZSGR010000193.1:0-6006 GCA_964606185.1 uncultured Eubacteriales bacterium | reverse complement strand
GAGCAGATTGCCTCCGTGGGAGACTTGTCTGACATCAAGGCGGACACGGTGGTCGATGCAGAAGGGAGGCTTGTCCTTCCAGGGGCTGTCGACACGCATGTCCACTTCAATGACTATTTCATGAACACCGTGAGCGTGCACGATTACTATAGAGGCACTCTCGCCGCAGCATATGGAGGCGTAACCAGCATCGTCGACTTCGCAAATCAAGCTCCAGGCAAGTCGTTACAGGATGCACTAGAGAGTAAAAAAGAAGAAGCGGCGGGGAATGCACTGGTCGACTGGGGGGTTCATCCTGTCATTACCCAGCTAACCCCTGAAACACTTGAAGAGATTCCGCGAATGGTGGAACAGGGAGCGCCGACCATTAAGTGTTACATGACCTATCGGGAAGAGGGGCTAATGGTAAAGGATGCGGGTTTAAAGCGAATACTGGAAAGCCTCAGGAAGGCTGGAGGAATGTTGATGGTGCATGCCGAAGACAATGATACGATCGAAGAAAACGTCCCAAGGATGATCAGCGAAGGCCGGGCTCAACCCATCTATCATGCCAGAAGCAGACCTCCGGAGACTGAAAACCTGGCCATCCGCCGCTGCATTCAGCTGGCACAGGAGACAGATGGCCGCCTCTTCATCGTCCATATGGCCACCGATGAAGGGATTGAGCTTGTCCACAAAGCTCAGCGTGAAGGGTTTGATGTTTTTGCCGAGACTTGTACCCATTACTTGATATTCACTGAGAAAATGCTCGAGCGGAAAGACGGCATAAAGTGGATATGCTCTCCTCCCTTGAGAGAACAGGCCATACAGGAACGCCTCTGGGACGGAGTCAAAGATGGTCGCATTTCGATGGTCACTTCAGATGACGCGGCCTATTCCTGGGAAGCTAAGCTATACGGAGCTGAGCGTTTTGACAGATGCCCAAACGGAATCCCCGGAGTCGAACCGCGTCTCTCTATACTCTACTCTGAGGGAGTCAGCAAGAGAGGAATGTCCCTTCCACGGTTTGTGGAGCTAGTCTCGACTGCCCCGGCCAGGCTTTTTGGTCTGGCTCCTCAAAAAGGAAATCTAACTCCTGGTGCAGATGCGGATATTGTCCTCTTCGATCCCGCTGCGAAATGGACCATGAGCCATGCGACTCTCCACATGGCTTCTGACTGGTCTGCTTATGAAGACATCAACGTCACTGGAAAGATCGAAAAAGTCTTTTCCAGGGGAGAACTCATCATTGACGGAGAACAGTGTTTGGCCCAAAAGGGGAGAGGGCGCTATCTCCCTCGCAGACTCGATTTTTCCGCTCATCCTTGATCATGAGAATCGATAGATATTATTTCACAACAGAGAAGGAATAGACCATGCCAAAGAAAAATCAACACCTCATATATTCAGGAGCCGCCCCAGAAAAGGTTGCTGAAGATTTACGGACTCTCGTTGACTTTCAGGACGAAGGCCTTTCTCTTCAGGCATTGGAGGAACTCATCAAAGACCGACTCATTCCGCACCTGATGCAGTATGACCATCCGGGTTTTCACTCGATGTTTAATTTTTTCCTCGAGGAGGGAGCAGAACTGGGCGCCAAAATAGCTCTCGCTTATAACCAGGGAGTGACAAACTGGCAGGTCTCACCAGGGGGAGCGGCTCTGGAGGAACTCTGTTGTCAGGCTCTTTGCCGGCTCTTCGGAATGGGCCCGGAGGCAGATGCAACCTTTATGTACTCTGGAACCTACGCCAACCAGGAAGCGCTCTACCTGGCACTCCATTGGAAGGCGGAAAAGTGCGGTTTTGATTTTACACAGAAAGGGCTGAACGGATTTGATGATCCTGCGCGACTTTGCGTCCTCGCTTCCCGTGATGCCCATTTTTCCCTGAAACATGCTGTCCGTATACTCGGACTTGGTGATGAGAGTCTCGTTCCTCTCGATGTGGATACGAATCGACGTCTGGATGTGGAACGCATGAAAGAGACAGTCGAACAATCGAGGCAGACAAAGGACATTTTTTGTGTGGTCTCGACTGCAGGCACGACATCCACGGGGTCTGTTGACCCGGTCCTTCCTCTGGCTGAGATTTGCCGGGACCTCGATACATGGCTCCATGTGGATGGAGCGTATGGTCTGGCATACAGCCTGGTTCCCGAGTTGAAGAGCCTCTTTTCAGGAATGGAAGAGGCTGATTCGGTCTCTTGGGATCCGCATAAACAATTCGGGGTTCCCATCCCAAGCTCTGTTCTTTTTGTGAGACGGAAAGAAGATTTTAACCGTATGGCTATTTTCAGCGAGTATTTCAACCGGAGAGACGATCCTCGACCGAATCCGGGGCTCAAATCGCCTCCTTCAACCCGGCCATTTGCGGCCCTGTCTCTCGTGACTTCGCTTCGTTATCAGGGGATAAAAAATGTTGTCCGGAGACTCGAGACTCCGATCATGGCCATCCGAGAATTGGCTGAAACGCTGGAAAGCGAGACTGACATAGAAATCGCCCATCAGCCTGATACAGGAATCCTCTGTTTTCGTCTAGTTCCCGAAGGATTCCCTGATGAAGAGCTGAACAGACTCCAGGAATACATCTATGAGAGAATCATTTCGGACGGGGAACGTACCCTGTCCATTACAAAACTCGATGAAAAGACAGTTTTGAGACTCGTGGCCCTCTCTTCATCTGTGACAAGCCAAGCCATGATGGAAACAGTCTCCGAGGCTCGCGCTCTGATCCGAGATTATAAATGATATGCGAAAGACGGTTCTTCCGTCCTTCTGATGATATGAAAAAATAAGGAATCGCTCCGATGTTGCTCGAAAAAATTCTGGACATCGCAACCAAGATCGACGGTGTGCTGTGGGGACCATGGACAGTGGTCTTCATCGCGCTCGTCGCCGTGTTTCTTTCTGTTAAATCCGGTTTTTTCCAGTTCAGGAAATTCAATTTTATCCTGAGCAATACATTCGGGAAGATGTTCGCTCAGACCGAGAGCAAGGACAAAGGGAGAATGACTCCTTTTCAATCCACCACGACTGCACTGGCAAGCACGGTCGGGATGGGGAATATTGTCGGCATCGCCACCGGCCTTTCCGTCGGAGGTCCTGGTGCGATATTCTGGATGTGGGTGCTGTCTCTCCTGGGAATGATGACCAAGACTGTAGAGATTACTCTTGCCGTCCATTACAGGGATACGGATAAAGACGGCATTCTCAGCGGCGGACCGATGCACTACATCAAAAAAGGCCTGGGATGGAATTTTCTCGCCAAGCTGTTCAGCGTAGGAATATTCATCAACGCTGTTTTGGCCGCTTCTCTTCTCCAGTCTCACACAGTCGGAAGGACATTCTTGAGGAGTTACAGCATCAATCCTTATGTCACCACTGCAATCATGGCCATAATTGTCGCCTTTGTGATCATCGGCGGCATTCGGAGGATCGGCCGGTTCTGTGAAAGGCTCGTTCCTTCGATGTCTCTTCTGTACATCGTTGGCGGAGTCGCTATACTCTTCATCAATTACCATAAGATCCCTGAAGTTTTCAGCACAATAGTCAAGTATGCTTTTGCTCCTGCACCGGCCATCGGGGGATTTGTAGGAGCGTCTGTGGCGTCTGCCTTCAAGATGGCGATGGCCAGAGGTATGCTTTCGAATGAAGCTGGCCTCGGAACAGCCCCGATGGCTCATGCGACAGCCGACACTCCACATCCTTTCCAACAGGGAATCTGGGGTGCCTTTGAAGTCTTTATCGATACGATCATCATCTGCACGATCACTTCTTTTGCGATTCTCTCGACAGGTGTTTTATCAGGTGGGGAATCTGGGATCGAGTTGGTCATCGAAGCGTTCTCCTCGGTTTTTCCGCCCATCCTGTCGAATGCATTCATCTCTCTTGTGACTTTAACCTTCTGTCTGTCGACACTAATAGGTTTCTTCATCTATTACCGGACTGCGGCCACTGATCTCTTCGGTCAAAAATCCATGAAATACTTAAAATGGTTCTACCTGATACCCGGGATAATATTTGCGGGTGTTGCGGATGTCGACAGATTGTGGGTATTCGCCAATATATCTGTCGGAGTCTGTTCACTCCCGAACCTGATTGCAGTCCTGGCGCTAAACGGAGTGTTCTTTGTTTTGATGAAAGATTTTATGTCTAAAAGGAATGAATTCGCCTGCCGGATCATCGATTCTTCCAAAAGTTATGTGAAAACAGCCAAACGATTTCAATAATCTGTGAGTCTCTCTAAAAGGAGTCATGAATCGGGATGCTGCAACGGATCATCGGACCAGCGGTGAGAAAGGAGTTTAAAAATGGAAAAAGGTGAAATGCAAATCGATAGAATCTCGTTCCAGTTGGGAATGATTAACTGCTTTGTGGAGATGGTGGCCTGTGGTGTCAAAAAGCTGGCTATAAGCCCTCCCGTATCGCCGAATGATTACAAAATCATCGGCAATGCTTCTGAAAAAATAGTTAGGGGCTTTGGCATTAAATCCTACATTGAGAAATCTTTACTCATCACAGACCTTCAACCTGCGGAGTTCACAAAAGGGAAATGGTCCATTCTCTACTACGAAGATGATGACGTTCTCGATGCTTACCTGGCTCTGAAAAAGAAAAAAAAGGAGCTTGAACAATCAGGCCAGTACAATGAGAATACACGGAAAAAGATATCCCTGGAATTTGGACGTCTTTTGAGCTATCCTCGAGAAAAAATAGAAGAGAAAATCTCCCGGGAATCGCCGCAAACACCTTTTATGCTCGTGGACTAAAGGAGGAAAAATGAAAATTCTGATTATAAATCCAAACAGCGATAGAGGCATAACCCAAGCGATCCAGAAAACGGCTGAAAAATTTGCCCAGGGTGCATTCGAAGCCGTGTGTCAACCCACACCTGGAGCACCTGCATTCATCGAAACCTACGAGGACGCCATAAAAGCGGCCCCGGGAATGATCCAGCTCGTGCGGGAGAATGAAGACACGTATGATGCCTTTGTCGTGGCCTGCCACAGCGACCCCCATCTGGATACGATAAAGGAAATAACAAAAAATCCTGTGGTCGGCATCGGCGAAGCATCCATGAAGATGGCTTCGATGCTCGGGCATAGCTTCTCAGTTGTCTCGGATAATACTCATTCCATCCCGAATAAAGAATTCCTGGCGAGACAGTACCATCTTCAGGATGTGTTGGCCTCTGTGAGAGCCCCTCAGGAAGAAATGAGTGGATTGAGTGATGAGGAGAAATATCTCCAGACTGCCCGGTTAGCGATTGAGGAGGACAGGGCAGAAGTGATCGTGCTGGGCTGTGCGGCGATGACAGGCTTGGATAAACCTCTACAGAAAAAACTGGGAGTCCCAGTCCTGGATGGGGTAGTGTGTGCTCTGATTATCGCTTCCGGCTTGGTCAAATACGGCGTTTCGATAAGTAAAATCAGAAGATACAACCCAGAGGGATGATATCATCCGGCTCTTTATACTCAGTGATTTAAGAAACTAGTATCATTGCGAGCGCAGCGTGGCAATCTCACTTACTTGTCATTGCGAGTGACCGAAAGGAGAGAGGTAATCTCTTATCCATTGTCATTGCGAGCGCAGCGTGGCAATCTCACTTACTTGTCATTGCGAGGAACGAAGTGACGTGGCAATCTCGTAAGAAGATAATGAAAAATTCATTTTTATGATATTGCTTCTTCGCTACACTCATCGCAATGATAATTTCATCACATGAGATTGCCGCGCTGCGCTCGCAATGACATGTTTGATGCATCCTATTTATTTTAAAGAAATTGCCACGCTGCACTCGCAATGACACCATTGATCCATCCCCTTCATTTTATTGCCGCGCTGCGCTCGCAATGACATGTTTGATGCATCCTATTTATTTTAAAGAAATTGCCACGCTGCACTCGCAATGACACCATTGATCCATCCCCTTCATTTTATTGCCACGCTGCGCTCGCAATGACATTTTAAAAGTGAGACTGAAAAAATGATTGAATATCCCTGAATATTTGATGAGACTGAAAAAATG
>CAZSGR010000192.1:0-6022 GCA_964606185.1 uncultured Eubacteriales bacterium | reverse complement strand
GATTGCCACGCTTCACTCACAATGACACAAGCACGATTGCCGCACTTCGCTCGCAACGACAATTTTGCCTTCAATATTATTACCAAAAGAGTTACCTAATTACTGAGCATAAACAACGTCCCCGGATTGTTTATTTTGTCAGGGAAGCTGTCTTCAGGACAAACCCACGTTTCCGCTCAAAACTGTAGAGGCTCTCGAGCATCTTCTCCCGCACCGTCAACACGGAGCCAAACCCGTACTTTTCCCTCACCTCGTCCACAGCATGACCCAGTCTCTCCGGACGCTCGGAGTAAGGCTCGAAAAGGGAAAGAGGCCTGGCTCTCACCAGGTCAGACGCTTTCACCCCGACCAAGCGCAGAGACAAGCGGGAGGAAGAGAAAAACGGAAGGAACAACTCTTGAGCGATCTTGTAGATCTTCCCCATCTCCTGCACAGGAGAGAGGAGAAGGCGTCTTCGGGCCTCGGTCTTGAAGTCAGAATACCTGACTTTGACTTCGATGATATGGGCAAACAGGCGTCCCCGCCGCAAGGGGAGGGTCAACCTGTCACAGAGATAGGCCAGGTGAGCCAGGAGCAGACGTCTGTCCCAGATGTCCTCCAGAAAAGTCGTCTCCCTGGAGACGGATTTGGGAATAGAGGCGGCGACGAGAGGGCGCGTGTCGATTCCCCGGGATTGAAGATACATCTCTTCGCCGTTCAACCCGAAGAGCGAGCGCAGGGTTGCCCGCGGCAGTCCCCACAAATCGCCGATTTTCTGGACGTTGAGCATCCTGAGGATGACCTGAGCCTTGGGCCCTATTCCGGGCAAAGACTCGATCCCCAGGTCCTTCAGGAATTCCTCCTCCCTGCCCGGCTCAATCTCGGCCAGCCCGGCTGGCTTGGCCTTGTTTGTGGCCAGCTTGGCCAGAATCTTGTTGGGGCCCACTCCCACAGACACAGTGAGCCCCAACTCTTTCTCCACCTTCTCTTTGATCTCCCGGGCTGTGGAGGAAAAGGAGGGATAAATGGGACGGCAACGGGTTAAATCAAGATAGGCTTCGTCCAGGGAAGCCTTCTCCACATCGGGAGTGTAGCGGGAGAGAAGGCGGAAGAATTTATCGGAGAAAGCGCTGTAAATCTGGTAGTTCCCCCTGATGAAGAGGCCGTGGGGGCAGAGCTGGTAGGCTTTCCGCAGGGGCATACCGGAATGGACGCCGTATTTTCGGGCCTCGTAAGAAGCGGTCGAGGCCACTCCCCTCTCATGGGGAAGGCCTCCGACAATAACCGGCTTCCCTTTCAGAGAAGGATTGAGAAGCACTTCGACAGCCGAAAAAAAGGCGTCGATGTCGATATGGACAATACATCTTCTTTTCATTGTCTTCACCTTTTTTCTCTTTGACCTGTTAAAGAGTCAAAAATGAATCCGCTCCAGTGAGTCCTCCCCTGTCTCTAAGAACGAGGGTCGAGAATCAACGGACGAACCGACAAGCGGCCTGACAGACCAACGGACTCATGGAGTCAGAGGGTCACGGAATTCAATACTTCCTCAGAACTCCGATCACTCTCCCCAGGATTTTCAGTTCTTTGACTTTAATCGGTTCAAACTCCGGGTTTTCAGGGATAAGGAAGACATCTCCGTCCTTCATCTTCAGTCTCTTCAAGGTCACAGAGCCATCATCCAGAAGGGTCACCACCATTTCTCCGGAATTCGCCGAGTTCGTCCTCTCCACGAGCACCCAGTCCTTGTCATCGATGTAAGCATCCACCATGCTCTTCCCGTCCACATGGATGCAGAAGATATTCCCTTTTTTCCGGCCCACCATCCACTCTGGAATGTCCATCGCTTCATCCGAAACATCAAACACTTCTTTGGGCCGGCCAGCCGGAACAAGGCCCACCAAGGGCACTCTGGACTGACTCTCCATAGGAGCCGGGAAGCCTGTGAGTCTCACCTCTCCTTTGCCCCTCTCCAGGTAACCCTTTTTCTCCAGGCTCAGGATGTGCTTGAACACAGCCGAGGGGTTGGCGATACCCAACGCCTCTCCCAACTGCCTGATTGTGGGGGAATAGCCGTTCTCGAGGATGAACTCTCTGAGGGCGTTCAATACTTTCTTCTGTCTTTCCGTAAGATTTTTTCGGAGTTTGTTCACCATTTTGTTCACTATATATATTAATAATCCTGATCCCGGGGTTTGTCAAGAGAAAATTTAAAAAAAATTAAAAAAGGGCAGGTGTGCTCGCTCAATAATTCAGTAATGTTTTCATATTGCGAACAGAGTGAAGCAATCTCACTAGAAGTAAGTGTCATTGCGCGCGAAGCGTGGCAATCGTGCTTGTGTCATTGCGAGCGAAGCGTGGCAATCCCATAAGAAAAAATATTTCTTTTTATGAGATTGCTACGTCACTTCGTTCCTCGCAATGACACCACTATGAGATTGCCGCGCTTCGCTCGCAATGACACTGACAACTTCAATATCTTTACAAAAAGCGTTACAGGCTACTTTTTCCGGGGACTGTCCCTTTCAGTCCTTATATTACAGAAAGAGAGGGACTGTCCCCCTTCTTGAAGAAAAAGTAGCGTGTCCCCTTTTTTATGTACCCTTAATTTATTTATTCTCTTTGGCAGCAATAACTTCAATAAGTCTGAATTATATTTTCCAGCCGCCGGCGACGACAAGGTTCGTCCCGGTGATGAAATCCGCCTCCTCAGAAACCAAAAACAGCACTGCGTGAGAGACATCCTTGAACTTGCCCAATCTTCCGCGGGGAATATCCCTGCTCTCAGGAAGGATCCCCCCTTTCATCAAACCCGGAGAAACCATGTTGACCGTGATCCCTGCGGATGCCTCTGAGGCCGCCACTGAACGTGTCAGGATCAAAAGCCCTGTTTTGGCGATGGCATAGGGAGTGATTGTCGAAAAGGCCACAAGCTGCTCCACTCGGCTGTAACCCAGATTGACAATCCTTCCCCACTCTCTTTTCCGCATGCCGGGGAGAACGCCCTTGAGGCAGTAGAGGGCGCTCAACAGGTTGGCGCGGAGAACGAGCTCCCACTCGAAGGATGTCACTTTTTCCCAGGGTTTGACAAGGATCGGGCCAAAATTGTTGACTAAAATGTCAACTCCTCCGAATTTCTCTTCGACATTCCTGACCAAAGACACAGCCTCTTTTTCTCTTGTCAGGTCTGCTTGAAAGCTTTCGCTGAGCTTTCCTTTCTCTTTTATTCTGTCCACGACTTTCCCCGCAGCCTGTTTGTTGTTCATGTAGTGGACAGCCATGCCTGAGCAGGCATCCGACAACCTTATGGCAATATCCCGTCCGATTCCTTTACTGCTCCCTGTCACCAGAGCGATTCTTTTATCCATCCGCACTCTTCTCCTGCTTTTCCAGTTTTGCCATTATAGTACATTCCTGCTGTAGAAAAAACCATATCTTTGATTGATATGACTCACGGCCAAAATTGAAAAGAACTGTCTTCTCTGATTTGTGTAGCTGAAAGAGGAATTTTGATTTTCTTACTATGGAAGGACTCTGCTCTCTTAATTGACTGGATGTTTCAGCCAAACTCCCCCTAATGATTAGTCAGGCTATCAATCAATCATAAATCTAACCTGAACCGGCTCTTCAAGCTCCGACGCGTTCACTCTGAATTCAAATTTTTTTCCTTTAATCCATTAGCCGCGATGATATATTATATATTTCGTCTGAACTGTCTGGATTAAAAATCTGTGATGAAACCAGAAAATTCAACTCAATCCAAAAACCTCTGAAAGACTGCCCTGGAAAGGAGAAAAGACATGAAATTAATCATAGAAGTCGCGGAAATTGAAGGAAAATGCCCTGTGTACAAAATGGGCGATAGGATTATTCTCGACGACGGCTATAAGGTTAATTTGAGAGAGACGGACAATATCTGCATGCATTCACTGAGTTCACTCCTTCCCTATTATAATTCTCTCTCTAAAGGAGTGAGTCCCCAGGAACTGGGTCTGGCAAAAGAGGGGAATGACGCGTATGTCCATTGCCTTGACCCAATAAAATACACGGGTGGGGGCACTGTGACTTTTAAAATCAGCAAGCAAGGCTGAGAAATTAAAGAATTTTCAATTGCAGCGGAGGTAAAAAGGGGAGGTTTCCGGCAAGTCGGGCTTTCTTGACTCCCCATCATGAGTCAAATGTTTTCACTCGCTTAACCCAGAAGAAAAATTATGCCTTAGCCTCCCCCGTCGATGCGTCTTCTTTTACAATTTCTTCACCAGTGCAGTGGTTCTCCTATTTTCTGGATTATCCTTAAAATACTATTAATCTTTATAGGCTCTATCGATGATCCGGCCTTCGGACGTGTAGGTCAGAAACCTCAATCGATGCATAAAATCACGGACGAGATTATACTCAAAAAGCCCGGTCTCCTTTTCTGCAAGCGACACTAAACCGGCTGATCCCAGCAAGCTCACAAGCTGCTCATTCATAGCGACCCAGTAAGCCCCGGAGGGATCTAAAGGCACTCCGTCAACCTTAACCGAGCAGGGATCAAGCCGGCTCAATTTGCCTTCTTTCAAGTCTTCGAGTGTAATGGGGTCCTTTGTTGAATCATACTCAAAAGTTAAACCTGAAGCCTGCATGGCTAATTCATCTGTGTATTCAACAAGAGAAACCGTGTATTCAAGCCCGGCCAGGATCTGCGCACCGGCAAGCCGAACGCTTTTTATCTTGAATCCCAATCCGGACTCGGCATCATACCCATAGGGGACTGACCTCAAGACATCGTTTCCGACAACTTTCCCCCTATAAATCCGGTGTCCGATAAATCCGTTGGCCTCAAGGGCAATATCCGCCGGGTATCCATTCTCCCGGACGCCGGCCTTGATTGCATCAGCAACCAGGTTTCCGAGAGGGGTATCCCTGTAAGGATTTTCTTCCTCCCATTTCTCCTCCAGATCCCATCTGGCCCGGGCTACGGGTTTTTTGTATACCAGGCCAAACCTTGGGTCTTTAAAAATACCCAATCTGATTTTGAACAGTTCCGGAATCAGCGAGAAGTCTATCTTTGTTCGCCTCGTAATGGGGTGAAGTGTATAATCGACTAAATCGACTTTCCCCTCCTTCACTTCCACTTTCAACTCGCCCAGATACTTTCCGAATTCGCCGGCCTGAACGATAATTTTCCCGTTGACTACGACTGGCTCAAAAAGCGCATCGTGAGAATGCCCGCCCACAATAATATCGATTCCCGGGACTTGCGCCAATCCCATAATATCGGCTGTCTTTCCCAAATGAGAGAGAGCAATAACAACATCCACACCTTTACCATTTTTTAACTTATAGGCGGCTTCTCCGGCGGCCTGGTACGGATCCGTGAGAACGGCATTGACTTCATCCGAGTAATTGTAGGGATCCGTCGTCACCACCCCCACAATCCCGACCTTCAATCCTCCGGCAGACATCACCGTGTAAGGCTGCACAAATGACCGGAGCGGGTGGGCTTCACCGGCCTTCTCCCAGTCAATATTTGCCAGAAGAAAAGGAAGCGTTATCGGCTTCTCGCCCGTAACGGATCCTCCAAGAATGGCTGCCAGGGTATCGATCCCCAGGTCGAATTCGTGATTTCCGATGGTCATGACATCATACAGCTCTTCCATGATGTCCAGTTCCGCATAACCGAGATATTTGTTGAAGGCAAACGTTCCCACAAACACATCTCCGGCGTGTAGAGTCAGAACATTTTCATTTTTCCTTTTCAACTCTTTGATCAGAGCAGACATTCTGGCTATCCCGCCATAATTGTTCAACGGACCAAAAGAATACAGATGGGAATGCGTATCATTCGTATGAAGGATGGTGAGCTTCTCTCCTGAATCTGGCCTCGGCATAAAGAAAAGAATAAGGAAAGAAGCCATTACAGTCAAATATTGTCTAAGCATTTGAACCTCTTTGTTTCGTTTTTTTCCATTTGATGGCAAGAATCCTTATTTCGTTTCCATCTCCTTCTTTCTGGATTGTGTATCTGCCGCATGATCTTTTGTTCCTCCTATCGTCTTATCTA
>CAZSGR010000191.1:0-6106 GCA_964606185.1 uncultured Eubacteriales bacterium | reverse complement strand
AGATTTTATGGATAACCAGGGAGCTTCATCTAATTGATAAAAAAGGAATAATATGGTATAAGGAGAGAGAAATGAAAAAAGTGCTTCCACTCCTAATTTTCCTCTGTCTTCCTCTTTTTCTTCATGGACAGGAGACTATAGAAAGGATTGAAATCATAGGCAACGAACACATCACTCGAGAGACGGTTCTCTACTATATCCAATCGAGTGAAGGAAATCTCTACAGCGAAGAGATATTGAAGAGAGACTTCAGGAGTCTGTGGTCTACTGGTTTCTTTTCCAATATTAAAATGGAAAATGAGGATGGCGGAGGAGGGAAAATAGTCAGAATCATCGTTGAAGAAAATCCCATCATTAAGAGCATCACGTATAAAACGGGTAAAAAAATAAAAGAAAGTGATATCAATGGGAAATTACAGGAGGAGAGTGAATACCTCCTTCCTCATTCGTATTATAACCCCTACAAAATCCAGAAAATCAAGAAATTAATCGAGGATTTGCTGTTTGAGAAGGGATTGACGGCTGCAAAAGTCGAGGTGGAAACCAATAAAAAAGGGCAGAATGATTACGAGCTTGTGTTCGACATTAAAGAGGGTCCTAGAGAAAAAGTCGGAGCTATCGAATTCGAGGGAGAAACCAAGCTGCCTCAGAGTGTTCTCAGAGGAGCGATGAAGGAAAACAAAAAGCATGGCCTTTTATCCTGGATAGGCGGCAAAGATGTTTATAAGCAGAACAAACTGAGTGAAAATATAGAGAGCATCAGGGAAAAATTAAGAAATTACGGTTATATGGAAGCGACAATCGGTGAGCCACGAGTTGAAGAAATAACCAGGAGATCCATATTTCTCAAGAAAAAGAAGATGAAGAAAATCATCATTCCAGTTGACGTTGGCTACCTCTACAGAGTGGGAAAGGTCAGTATCGAAGGAAATGAAATCATTGCTGAGAAATTTCTACGAGATATGATCAAATTTAAGGAAGGTGATATTTACACATCCTCAGCAAGAGAAGAGAGTCTTACGGACATACAAGAGTTGTATGCTGACATCGGACACCTTTATGCGCAGGTTTATCCGGTCGAGAATATGGATCCGAAGAGAAAGCGTGTTTCTGTGACTTTCAATATAATGGAAGGAGAAGTTGTCTTTGTGAACAAGCTTGAGTTCAAAGGAAACACGTACACCAAAGATAAAGTGCTGAGGCGTGAAATGCTCATGAGAGAAGGAGCGCGTTTCAGGTTGTCAGAGTTCAAGAACAGCATCTTGCGGCTTCAGCAGCTCGGACTGGTTGAATTGCAGGGCGAGCCGGATGTGAAAAGTCACCCGGATACTCCAGCTTTAATGAATGTGACCCTGAATGTCACAGAGATTCAAAGAAATAACATCCAGTTCTCGGCAGGTTACAGTGGTTATGATGGAACGTTCATCGCTTTAAACTACTCCACAGTCAACTTTTTGGGAGCCGGAGAGCAATTGAATCTCATGGTTCAGCATGGGAAGAGAGTCAAGAACTACATGTTGGGGTTTACAGAGCCCTATTTTTTCGACCTTCCCATAAATCTAGGATTTAATGTTTTTAACCGCTACACATATTATCCACGTCTATTCGAACAAAAATCAAAGGGAGCGAGTTTCTTATTCGGAGCCAGGGTTAAAGGATACCTGAGGACGAACATTAATTATTCATATGAGTTCGTAAGAATCACTGTCCCGGATTTGCCTGAGGATGCGGACCCGAGCTATTATTATAATCCGTATCAAGCGTACGATGATCAAGGCTATAAGATAAGCAGTATAAAACCTTCACTATACCGTTCCACCATAAACAGCCCCATAACGCCAACTCGCGGGTCACTCTACATGGTATCCTGCAAGTTCGCGGGTGGTTTTCTCGGCGGCGAAATCACCATGATCAAACCCCGTTTCGAATGGACGCTTTACAAGCCTGTGATGCTCAATCATGTATTGGGCTTCCATGTGAACTATGAGTTTATTAAGGCTTTCAGCGGTTCACCTATTCCTATCTGGGAAAGATTCTATCTTGGAGGAGAACGGTCCATCAGAGGGTATGGAATTTACCAAATCGGCCCTAGGAATGAGCTTGGTTATAATTTGGGAGGAGAAAAATCTCTTGTTTTCAACGCTGAATACATCATCCCATTCGGAGACAGCGGTCCTGTGTATGGGATTCTGTTTTACGACATGGGAAATGCATTGATGTATGGTCAAAAATTCAGTCTAAAGGAGATGTTTATCTCGACAGGGCTGGAAATGAGGATATTTGTCCCTGCTTTGCGTATTCCCTTCAGGCTCATTTTTGCTTATAATAGTCCCACAATACGTTGGGATGATTCCAATTTCGCTGTCCGTTTTGCGATTGGAACCACATTTTAAATCATTGAGGACACATTTTTCTAATCAAATTAAGGAGGCCAAAGATGAGGAGAAGCACTGGAAAGATTATTTTACTCGCTCTTTTTGTGGCTGCCATAGTTTCTCAGGGCTTTGCTCAGCAGGTAATTAAAGTCGGCGTTGTGGATTCCATGCAAGTGCTGGAAAAATCAGCTGAGGGAAAGAGAATGGTGGTGCAGCTGGAAGAAATAAACAATAGCACACAAAAGAAAATTGCGAAGATGGATGAAGACATCCGCCAGTTAGAAACCCGGCTCAATACTCAGAGGCTCACATTGACTGACGAGGCGCTCATGAATTTGACATCTGATATTGAAAGAAAGAGGACGGATCGGACGCGGTTTGCTGAAGATTCCTCCAGGACTTTTGTTGAAACGAGAAACAGGTTGTTCGCAAGGCTTCAAAATGAGGTGCGACCGATTATTGCCCAATTAGGTAAAGAGAAAAACTTAGAGATTATTTTTGACAAGAACAATAGTGGAGCCATTTACTATAATCCAAGCATCGATTTAACTGCGGAAGTCATTGTAAGATACGATGCCTCAAAAGTCCCAACAAAGAAATAATAGATTGCTTGGTATCGAGGAAATCCTCAAGATTCTTCCCCATCGATACCCTTTTCTACTGGTGGATAGAGTCTTAGAGATGGAAAAGGGAAAGTCGATCGTTGCCATCAAGAATGTCACCTATAATGAAAGTTTTTTTCAGGGACATTTTCCTCGTCTCAAGGTTATGCCCGGTGTTTTGGTAGCCGAATCCATAGCCCAGGCAGGGGGCATCCTTCTTCATCATTCCATTCCAAATCCCGAGAAAGTCCTTGTTTTTTTGAGCTCAATTAGGAATGCGAAATTCAGAAAGCCAGTCGTTCCCGGAGACCAAATGAGGATAGAAGTGGAGATTCTTAAGCTCAAGAGTAAGGTTTGCAGTATGATAGGGATTGCGTATGTGGATGGAGAGAGAGTGGCAGAAGGCGAGGTTATGGCCACACTCTTGAATCTTGAGGAATTAAATGAGCAGGAATGAAGTCTTCATTCATTCCACCGCCACAGTCCATCCCAAGGCTCGATTGGATTCAGGAGTCTGGATAGGTCCTTATTCTTTTATCGGGGGAAATGTGGCAATCCACAAGGATACTCGAATCGATGCCCATGTCTGCATAGACGGCTTGACTGAAATAGGAGAAAGCTGTCAATTTTCAACATTTTCTTCCATTGGAACAGCACCCCAGGACGTTGATTATCAAGGAGAGGAAACTCTGGTCAAGATAGGAGAAAGGAATATATTCAGAGAGTTCATAACCGTTAATAGAGGGACGGTCAAGGGCGGTGGGAAAACTGTCATCGGGAATGACAATTATTTCATGGCTTACTCCCATGTGGGCCATGACTGTTTTGTGGGGAATGAAACAGTTTTTATAAACGCAGCCACGCTGGCAGGGCATGTCACTGTCGATGACTATGCAACGGTCGGAGCATTCAGCGGTGTTCATCAGTTCTGTCGAGTCGGCAAGTATTCGTTCATCGGAGGATACTCTGTGATTGTCCAGGATGTTCTTCCTTTCTGTCGGGTGGCTGGAGCTCGATCCACTCACATCTACGGTCTCAATGCCATCGGCTTGAGGCGGAAAGGTTTTAAAAGAGAGAGGCTGAAAGCTCTACGGGAAATGTTCAGGATAATTTTCTATTCTGATTTAAATACGTCTCAGGCGCTGGAGAAGATTGAGAAAGAAATGCCTGTCAGTGAAGATAGGGATGAAATCATCAATTTTATCCGAGCTTCTGAGAGAGGATTAATAAAAAAAGCCGCCGAGAAATGGGAAGAAGAATCGGGATAATCGCAGGTTCGGGGGAATTTCCGTTTGTGGTCCTCGACGAGGCCCAGAAGTTGGGATACTCATCTGTGGTTGCGGGAATTCGTGGGGAAGCGGAAATCGGAGTGAAGGAGAAAGCGGATATCTTCGAGTGGATTGATATTGGGAATATTTTGAGTTTGATTTCCTTCTTCAGAAAAAACGATATCCAAGAGGCTGTGTTTGCTGGGAAAGTCGATCCCCGGAATATCTATAGAAAAGAAAAGTTCGACGAGGCCTCTCTTAAAATCCTCACACAGTCTCAGGAGAGAAATCCCGAGGCAGTGATAAGAGCAGTAATTGATTTTATGACCGAAGGGGGGATTCAAGTCGTGGATCCCAGGTTGTTTATCTCTTCCTCATTTTGTGAGGCAGGCATACTGACTGAGACAAAGCCTTCACCCGATGTGGAAGAGAATATTGTTTTCGGCTGGAAAATCGCAAAAAACATAGCCGACCTGGATATCGGACAGACTGTCATTGTCAAAGATAAAGCTGTTGTCGCTGTTGAAGGAATCGAAGGAACAGATGAGGCCATAAGAAGAGGCGGCCAGCTTGCCGGGAAAGATACAGTAGTGGTCAAGGTGTGCCGGACTATTCAGGACCCAAGGGTAGATTTGCCTGCTGTGGGTTTGAATACAGTGAAGAGCCTAGTCAATGCTCAAGGCAAGGCTCTTTGTTTCGAGTCTCAAAAGATTCCTTTTTTTCAGAAGGAAGAAGCCGTCTCTTTGGCTGACGCAAACAGGATTGCAATTATTGTCAAGAAATCGTAAAAATAGGGGAGAAGAAAACGCATTTGAACCACACTCGGAGAAAACGCGATGGATAAAGTAAGAGTAGGGATCATCGGAGTCGGGTATTTGGGGATGCAGCATGCCAGAATCTTGTCCTATTTAGAGGATGCTGAGCTGAAGGGCGTCGCGGATATTGATTTCAAAAAAGCACTGCAGATTGGAAACCGTCATGGAGTGCAGTACTATGAGAACTATGAGAACATGCTGGATGAGATTGATGCGGCAATAGTGGCCACCCCCACCTCCGAGCATTTCTCCATTTCCATGCGCCTGCTCAATGAAGGGAAATCTGTTCTGGTTGAGAAGCCAATAACAGAAACTGTGGAACAGGCAGAGCAACTCGTTGCGAAGTCGAAAAAGAGCGGATTGCTCCTTCAAGCCGGCCATCTAGAGAGATTCAATCCGGCTGTGGAAGCCATAGAGAATGTCATTTCCGAGCCAAAGTTCATAGAAGTCCAGAGGTTAGGTTCCTTCTCGGCACGTTCATTAGATATCGATGTCGTGCTCGACTTGATGATTCATGACCTGGATATCATACTGGCGTTGATTAACGATGAGGTGAAAGTCATCCGCTCTTCCGGAATCCATGTGCTCTCGGAAAAGATCGATATCGCCAATGCCAGATTAGAGTTTAAACAAGGATGTGTGGCCACTCTCACAGCCAGCCGTGTGCACCAGGGGAAAGTCAGGAAGCTTCGCGTATTCGAGCCCACCTCGTGTTATACTGTTGATTATATTAATCAGGAAGTCAAGATTTTTCCTCTCAACGGGAAACAGACTGATATCAAAATCCTAAAGATAGAAAAAGAAGAGCCTTTAAAAAAAGAACTCCAGAATTTTTTCAAGTGTATCCGGGAAGGAAAAACGAAAAAAGTCAGTGGCGAAGAGGCTCTCCGGGCTCTCAAGCTGGCGTATAATGTTCTGCGGGAAGCCGAGTCATAATAGCATAATGGGGACGTTCCCCAAGGTGCCACCTTAGCCCACTAATTTCATCTTCCTCTCATTATTTCATACACGACTGAACAGAAAAAACAGAAAAAGGGGACAGGCCC
>CAZSGR010000190.1:3213-6200 GCA_964606185.1 uncultured Eubacteriales bacterium | reverse complement strand
TCCAATTTTTTTTGTTGTAACTTCAATAATATCAACAAAAAATTTTTTATTTTATTTTTAACCGGACACTAGTGGACCTGTCCACCTTTTTTTGAAGTTTTGGAAGCCTGGCCCCAAAGGGTAGTCTGCCGCAGAAAAAGTAGCCTGTCCCCTTTTTCCCAATCTAAGAGCGGGGGTGGCTTTTTTTGTAGACTTTGAGGAGCTGCCTCAAGTCCAAATGAGTGTATTTCTGAGTAGTGGCCAGGCTTTCGTGCCCCAGAAGTTCCTGGATGACTCTCAGGTCTGCACCCCTGCTCAAAAGGTGGGAGGCAAAAGAATGGCGGAGAGAGTGAGGGCTGATTTTCCGCCGCAGTGCTGTGATGCGGATGTACTTGTCCACAATCCTCTCTACCGAGCGGGCTGTGAGCCTCTCCCCACGATAATTTAAAAACATGGCACCCTCATCGACCTCGCCCCTATTGAGCTGAACCCTGGCCCGGATGTAGGAAGACAGGCTGTCCTCAGCCTTTTTCCCGAAAGGAACAAGCCTCTCCTTTTTCCCTTTCCCTCTGATGCGGATCAGCCTTTCCGTGAAGTCCACATCCTCCAGGTTGATCCCGACCAACTCGCTCACTCTGATTCCTGTGGCATACAGGAGCTCCAGCACGCACTTGTCCCTTAAATCCAGCGGCTGTCGCGAATCAGGCAAGTCCAGGAATTTTGCCATCTCATCTTCGGAAAGAAAAGAAGGCATATGTTTCTCCTGCTTGGGAGTGGCCACGACCTTGGCGGGATTATCCTCCACCCATTTCTTCTTCATGCAGAATTGAAGGAAGGAACGGATGGCCGCCAGCTTCCGGGCAACGGTGGATTTTTTATTTTTCTTTTCCTGAAGCCTGGCCAGAAATCCCCGGAGAACGATATTGTCGATCTCCCTCAACTTCACGTTTCTCTCTTCCAGATAACTGGCCAGCTGGAGCAAATCTCTCTGGTAGCTGTCTATCGTGTGGGGGGAGGCGTTTTTCTCATATTTGAGGGAAGAGAGAAACTGGCTGAGTTCTTTTCTCATCTCTTCTATTTTAATGAATGCGGCATACTGAATGGAAGAGGCCCTTTCCTCCCAACACCCATCCCTTCTCTCTGCAAATCCAGGGTTATCCCCATGGACGTTTACAAAGTATCATCTTCTTCAGAGGAGTCCGCTTTCTTCTCCCAGATCTTCTCCCGCTCCACTGTCTCCTTATAATCGCATTCTTCATTGCTGCAGTGAAGAAAAGGAGTTCCTCTGATGAGATTCTTCCGGAGCACGAATTCCCGTCCGCATTGGGGACAGGGCTGGTGGATCGGCTCATCCCATGTCGCAAAATCACATTCCGGGTACTTGCTGCAGCCGAAGAAGATCTTTCCCTTCCTTGTTTTCCGCCGGACAATCGTCCCTCCGCAGCGCTTTGGACAGGGGATTCCTGTATCCTTTTTCTCCTTTTTGACATATTTGCATTCGGGATAGTTCGAGCAGGCCACAAAAATCCCGTACTTCCCCTTCCTCATAACCAGCTGGTTGCCGCATTCGGGACACGTCTCTTCCAGAGGTTTCACCTCTTTCTTGACCAAGCTCTCCCTGTATTCGCACTCAGGATAGCCTGAGCAGGCTTTAAACCGTCCATAGCGCCCTTCTTTGATCACGAGTTTGCGGCCGCATTCGGGACAGGCATCTTCCAACGGAATCCCCGTCGCCTTCACGCCCTTAACCTTGCTGGCTTCCTTGATGTCCTTATCCAGCAAGGAATAATAGGACTTCAAATAATCGACCCAACTCAATTCTCCTTCGCTGATGCGGTCCAGCTCTTCTTCGAGCCGAACAGTGAACTCATACTCCATCAAATCGGAAAAATTCTCGAGCATAAAATCGGTCACGAACAGCCCGAGGTCTGTGGGGATGAACTTTCCTTTTTCTTTGACAACATAGACACGATTCTGCAGAGTCGAGATAATCGGCGCATAAGTGCTGGGACGCCCGACTCCTCTGGCCTCCAGTTCCTTGACCAGGCTTCCTTCAGTGAACCGGGGTGGGGCCTGGGTGAAATTCTGTTTGGACTCGAGGTCGATGAGTTTAAGTTCTTCTCCGGCTTCCACCTTGGGCAGGATTTCCTCTTCTTTTTTCTCTTTGGCAGTCAGAGCTAAAAATCCGTCAAATTTGATGACTTCTCCCTTGGCCTGGAACTGATATTTCCCCGAGCGGATATCGAACACCGTCTCCTCGACCTGGGCGGAGCTCATTTGAGAGGCGATAAACCGGTTCCAGATGATGCGGTAGAGATTATACTCATCCTTTTTCAAATAGGGCTGAACCGCTTCAGGAGGCAGCGAGAACGTGGTGGGACGGATGGCCTCATGAGCATCCTGCGCTTTTCTCTTATTTTTATAGACACGCGGTTTACCCGGGATATACTCCTTAGAATAATTATCTTGGATGAACTTTCGCGCTCCGGAGACAGCCTCATCGGAAACACGAACAGAATCTGTCCGTATGTAGGTTATCAGTCCCACCAATCCCTGCTCGCCGATCTCCATACCTTCATACAGCTTCTGGGCGATCATCATCGTCCTTCTCACCGGATAGCGATAGAGACGGAATCCATCCTGCTGAAGGGTGCTGGTGATGTAAGGCGGGGCAGGATTTCTCTTTTTCTCCTTCACATCGACGTTTTCAAGGATAAAAGGAGTCTTGCGAAGCTCGGAGACGATCTTGTCGGCGCTTTTCCCGTCCTTTACTTTTGTCTTTTTGTCATCGATCTTCACAAGATTCGCCTTGAAAGAAGGCGGCTGAGATGCTTCAAGCTCTGCGACGATGGTCCAGTATTCCTCGGGAATAAAATCTCTGATCTCCTTCTCCCGCTCGCAGATCAACCGCATGGCAATGGACTGCACCCGGCCAGCGCTCAAGCCTCTCCCTATCTTTTTCCACAGCAGAGGGCTGATGAGGTATCCCACCAATCGATCGAGGAGCC
>CAZSGR010000190.1:0-3113 GCA_964606185.1 uncultured Eubacteriales bacterium | reverse complement strand
ATCTTTTTCCACAGCAGAGGGCTGATGAGGTATCCCACCAATCGATCGAGGAGCCGTCTTGCCTGCTGGGCCTCGATTTTTCCCTGGTCAAGCTCACCTATATGGCTGAACGCGTCTCCGATAGCCCCTTTTGTTATCTCGTGGAAAAGCACGCGTTTTATGTTCTTGTTGAAATTCTCCAGAAGGGCTTTCAGATGCCAGCAGATCGCTTCCCCCTCTCTATCAGGGTCAGCAGCTAAAAGTACGGATTCGCATTCTGTGGCGGATTTCTGGAGTTCAGTGACCGTTTCTTTTTTCTCCGGGATTATTTCATAGACAGGCTTGAATTCATGCTCGATGTCGACTCCCAATTCTTTCTTGGGAAGATCGCGGATATGGCCCAGAGAGGCTTTGACCATAAAATCAGGCCCTAAATATTTGTGGACAGTTCTCGCCTTTGCTGGAGATTCAACGATCACCAAACGCTTAGCCATCACAGTCTCCTCTGAAAATATTTCCCAGGTCTCTGGAAGATAAATCCCTTCAGCTCCAGACTGAGCAAGAAGGAGAGAGTTTCAGATACAGAAAATTCTATCTCCTCGACCAGTTCATCGACATGAGTCAGGGAGTCTGGCTTGAGAATCTCGAAAATCTTCTTTTCCTGGGGGCTTATGGAAGGAGGCGCTTCTCTTTCTTCCTCTTCTTGGCTGAGAAGTTTCCCTCGAAGAGGAGAGGGCAGCTCCTCTGCCACGTCTTCCCAGCGCTCGACCAGTTTTGCGCCCGTTTGAATCAGCCAGTTTGTGCCCTGGCTGAGCTCAGACGTGATGTTCCCGGGAACGGCCATGACCTCCCTGTTCTGTTCCAGGGCCAAACGGGCCGAGATCAAAGATCCGCTCCTTTTTGTCGCTTCCACCACTATTACAGCAAGGGATAATCCGCTGATAATCCGGTTTCGAATCGGGAAATGGAATCCCAGCGGAGGGGATTCCGGAGGGAACTCAGACACGACAGCGCCTTGCTCGATGATTTTGTTAAAAAGGCCGCGGTTTTCCCTGGGATAAATGGTTTCCAATCCTGAACCGAGCACAGCTGCTGTTTTTCCTCCTTCAAGCGCCCCCCAATGAGCTATGGAATCAACGCCACGCGCCAATCCACTGATGATCAGAAGCCCTCGAGAGGCCAGATCCCGCGCTAATCTCTCAGCCACAGCCCTTCCGTAGGCTGAAGGCTTCCTGGATCCGACTATGGAAACGGCCGGGCCCTTGAGTGCCTCGATCCTCCCCGCACAATACAGGACGTAGGGAGGATCGAATGTCTCTCTTAAATATTCCGGATAATTCCTATCCTCAAACGTCAGGATAGAATAATCTTTTCTCTCTAATCTCTCGATTTCTCGACTGGCTTGATCCAGAAGCCTGGGAGAGGTCAGAGCCTGAACCTTCTCTTCATCTATCCCCAGAAAAATTAATTCCCGCCGGCTGGCCTTGAAAATATCCCTAACTGCCGGAAAATGGCCGACGATTTTCCTGGCGGCCTTGAGACTCTCTGCAAGAACAAGGTTTAGAGCAACCCAGTATTTCCGGTTATCTTCCAACTTCAAGCAAGGCAGTATGTCGGTGGAATGGCAAAAATGGGGATATCCGTGTAGGAGATCACCTTCTCGGTTGTGCTGCCCAGGAAGAACCGCTCCAGCTTGCTGTGGACACAGGTGGATATGACGATCATATCGAATTTGTGAGCTTCGGCATACTCCACGATTCCCACCGAAGCATTGATGGCCCGGTGAACTTCCTCTGTCACTTTGAAATCGACTTTTTCCCTCTTTTTCCGCTGCTTGAGTCTTTTGAGGAGAGATTCCATCAGGTCCTCCAGAACTCTGGGCGAAAATTCATAGTCATGCAGTTCCAGAACGTGAAGGAGAGTGAGGTCGGCGCCAAAGCCCTTGGCGAGCTCCCAGGCAAAATCTCTTTCTGACTCTTCCTGTTCGGAAAAATCCGTGGGGACGATGAACTTCTTGAATTGAGGAGTCCCCGTTTTCTTCTTGGTCATGAGGATGGGAACCGGCGAAGTCCTCAAAACCTGATTGGCGACACTCCCGATAAAGAGTTTTTCCACTGTAGACATCCCTCTTCTACCTATGACGATCAAATCCACCTTTTCTTTCTCAGCCACCTCGATAATTATTTTAGCAGTCGTCCCTTCCCTGACTACGGCTTTAAAAGGGATCCCTTTGTCTTTGGATATCTCTTTGAGCCTATACTCCGCCTCTTTTTTGACTGCGTCAATTCTTTGAGCGAGCTCCCCCTTGATGACATAAGCGGCATCATAGAGGGCCGCGGAAAAATCGGGGACGATGTGAAGCCCGATGATGCTGGCCTTAAAAGTCTTGGCGAACGCATCCGCATAGAGAAGCGATTCCTCCGCTTCATCTGAAAAGTCTGTCGCCCAAAGTATTTTGTTTATGAAATCTGCCATTTTTCTCTCCTCTTTCGAGTTGGACTCAAAACCTGTACAGAAAAAGGGGACAGGCCCCTTTTTTTTAAGCTGGTCTCAAAATTCGCATGGTTATTTTAACAAGAAAAATCAAAAACACAAGAAAAATCAAAAAAAGACAAAAAAGGGGACAGGCCCTTTTTTTTACTTTTCTAATCGAGGTAGCCGAGATCTCTGAGTTTATTCTTGATGATCTCCATATCTTTAGGTTCCAACTCACGTTTCACTTTGAGTTCCGCCAGAGGATGCTTCTCCTGACCCCAGTGCACCACGTTCCAGATTCTTTCATGGAAATAGTAGAAGATAATTTTACACAAGACCTCAAAGAACGTAATTTCTAAAGTCAGATCCCACTTCCGGGTAAATATATAGACGATTGTCGCTGTCGTCAGAGTGGCCACGATTCGCCAGCTCACAGACTTGACAATCGTTCGCGTGTGTGACTCTTTTATTTTAGTTTTTTTTGCCATTGTCATCCTCTTCTTAATCGAGATATATTCCGTACAATATCTCTCCTTAGTAAAAACATCTTCAATGAATGAAGACACCCCCCGATTTATAAAAAAATCTCTGCAAAAAAATCATCTCCGCATGAATTGAAATTATTTTAACAGGATACTAATGGAAAAGAAAAAGTCAAG
>CAZSGR010000189.1:3647-6225 GCA_964606185.1 uncultured Eubacteriales bacterium | reverse complement strand
TAAAAGAGAGTAACTATGAAGGTTGGCAGCCAGTCTGAAATCGGCCGGATCAAACGTCTCCTGCTCAAGCACACCAGGGATGCATTCCTGAGCCAGAAAAATATCCTGGCGCAATGGAAAAAATTGAATTATACAGCTCCCCCCGATTACGAAAGGGCAGTCGAGGAATATGACGGGTTTATTCGGTTACTGGAGAGATTCATTCCAGAAATCCATTTTCTCCCTTCGGATGACCGGACCGGGCTTGATTCCATCTACGTCCATGACTCTCTGATTATTACGGATAAGGGAGCCCTGTTGTGCAGGATGGGGAAGGAAAAACGTCAGGGAGAACCTTTGGCTGCCGAAGAATTCCTCAAGGAACTGGGGATTCCCACTATCGGTTCCATCACCGGTGAGGGAAAGCTGGAAGGCGGGGATTTGGTTTGGATTGATGAGCGAACCGTCGCTGTGGGTTTGGGCTACCGCACGAACGAAGAAGGGATCCGTCGGCTGAAAGAGCTCACATCGGATAGCGTGGACAAATACTTTGTTGTTCCCCTCCCTCACTGGGAAGGCCCTGAAGGTGTCATGCATCTGATGTCTCTCATCAGTCCTGTCCGCCGTGACCTGGCTGTGGTTTATCCCAGGCTTCTTCCTGTGCCCTTTCGCGAGTGGCTCCTCCAACGGAAAATCCGCCTCCTCGAAGTCCCGGATTCGGAATTCGAGACGATGGCCTGCAATGTGCTTGCTGTTGAGCCAGGCGAATGCATCATGATTTCCGGGAATCCACAGACAAAGCGCTTGCTCGAAGAGGCAGGAGTTCACGTCTATGAATATGAAGGAGAAGAGATATCACGGAAAGGAGCCGGGGGTCCGACCTGTCTCACCCGGCCGCTTCTAAGGGAAAAAGACTGAGTTCTGAATCACACTAGATTCTTGTAAAGTTACTTTTTTGATTTTTCCTTTGATGTTTTCCCCCCTGACTGGATTCTCTTTTCAGTTCTATTGGCTCTGAGTCGGCTTGGCGGGAGAGTAGGCCAGTCCAAAAATGAGGCAGGTGTTTATGCTCAGTAATTGAGTAACACTTTTGTTAATGATACTGAGGATGAAATTGTCATTGCGAGCGAAGCGTGGCAATCTCATAAAAAGGATATCTTCATTCCCGTAATGGTATTGTTTCTTTCTTAGAGATTGCCACGCTTCGTCCGCAATGACATCCAAATAATGTTACCGAATTACTGAGCATGTACTTCAGGAGCGCGTGGCTCGATTATCTTTTCCCGACGGCCTTGAGTTTGGATTCGATGGTTACATCCTTGTCCAGCCGGTGGTCGATGTTCAGGTCAATATGGATTCTTCGGGCTCCCATTTTAACGATGGCCTCATGCGCTTTTTCAATGACTTTTAAGAGAGTAGCTAAATCCGGAGCTTCGATCACTGTGGACATGCCCCCGGTTTCATTTTTCAGCCCGGAATCTTCGATGATTTTGATGGCTTCCTTCACGTACTGGCTGACTGATGCCCCTTCACTCGTGGGAAATATGGCAAAATTGGCAATAATCATGGTTCTTCTCTCTCCTGGGTTCAGTTGAGAATTCTATCAAGTCTCAATCCTGTAATCAAGACGGGCTTTTCGGTTGCAGTTTCCGATTTTCAGATATGTTGGGGCCTGTGAAGGCAGCTTCGATAACATATTAACCATCCAACGGGTCTTTTGAATCGGAAAAGGAAAAGTCTAAAGATCTTGGATTTGACGCTTTATCCTTTTCAGTTCCGCTTCTGCCTCACTGATTAAGTCAGCCAGGGCTTCTTTAAGCGGCTTGATTCGGCTCACCAGGCCGGCACTCTGTCCGGCCATCAAAGAGCCGAATTCGATATCTCCCTCCTGGACAGCGCGGCGCAAAGCTCCCACCCAGTAGTTTTCAACCCGGTATTGGGCCTCTGTGTGCGATATTTCCTTTTTCTTTCGTTTCTGGATGAGGTCGACCTGCAGATTCGAAAATTCATCAAAGCCTTTGTTCCGGAGGGCCCGGACGGCCACGACTTTGAGCTCGGAGCCGATTTGAGGTGTGGCCACAGCGTCTCTAGCTCTGGCTTTTATGAAGGCGTCTTTGAACCTGGGGTGAGCGCGGCATTCTTCTGTCAGGACAAAGAGTGTGCCCAGCTGGACTCCGGCCGCACCCATGAGCAGAAGGTGAGCGATGTAGGCTCCACTGGCGATTCCACCGGCGACGAAAACGGGAACTTCCTGGACGTTGAAAAGTACCTGCTGGAGCAGGATTCCGAGTGAAACGTGTCCCACGTGCCCACCGGCTTCACTCCCTTCAAGAATGAGGGCATCGATACCCATGTCGATGAGTCGCTTCGCCAGGGATTCAGTGGAGGCGAAACTGAGTACTTTCGCACCGCTTTCTTTGGCCATTTTGATTTCAGGCTGCCGCGGATAACTTCCTGCGAAAACGATAAACGGGACATGGTTTTTTACGACGGCTTTTAAATGGTCTTTGTAATGGGGGGCGATGGTGATGAGGTTGACCGCAAAAGGCTTTCCTGTCAGTTCCTGAGTCTGTCTGATTTCCTGGTCGAGGAGTGAAGG
>CAZSGR010000189.1:0-3547 GCA_964606185.1 uncultured Eubacteriales bacterium | reverse complement strand
TAGCAGGCAATGTTGGGAATTTTCCCTTGAAATAGTAAAGATGGGGCATGATATCCTCAAAATTGTAGGGAAGAGCTTTTCGCACGGCCGGGAGGTTCAGAAATTTATCCATCATGTTGGAGTCCACGTTTTTTCCGGCAATATTGGCGCTGAGATGGTTTCCTTTGGGAGTGATTGCGCCGAACTCCACATGCGATAAGGAACCGGGAAGAAAGGCATGGATATAATTTCCGAACTCCTCCATGGCCTTTTCGCCCGGATGGATCTTAGTCACGATTGAGGAGAGGAATTTCGGCTGCCGGTAGGAGGTGATTCTTTCGAAAGTTTTGGCCATGCCGTCATCCAGGCCGAATGCCCCCACAACAACATCAGCCTTGATGTTGTTGCTTTCGCTGTAGACCATTACCCCATCAGGGATGAAATCAAGGTCAATTACTCGAGCAGGTATAGTCTCGATCCCCATTTCTCTTGCCTCCTGAAAGAGGTAATTGTCAAATTCAACTCGCCTGCAGGCGTATGAGGGATCGTTCTCACCAGAGAGTTTAATGACATTGTTTTCTGAATAGATAAAATAGCCGTTTATCTTCTTTTGAATGATGTGTGCAGGGAAAGGAATCCCTAATTCCTGTTCCATGATTTTTTCGATCGGCGGAGAGAGAACCCCCAGGCACTGATTATAATAGCTCTTTTTTTCGAATCGTTTGCCCTCATAGATTAAAATTCTGGGATTTATTCCTTGTTGGATCGCCAGTTTCTTAAGCTTGATGGCACAGCTTGTTCCAGCTGGACCTCCTCCGATGATAACAGCAACATCTTTATCTTTTAAAGGACCGAGTTGATCGGGCATCGGAAGGACTTATATCATACCTTTGATAGCGTTTTTTATCTTCTTGTAAGGAATCCTAATTGTATGGAATAGCAGAGAGATTTGCAATCTTATGTCCAGTGAACTTTTGAATATATCTTTGTAAGGAATATTGCCAGTGAACATATTCCAGAGAATCAATCTCAGTTTTCTTGAGGAGCCTTCATCATCAAACCTTTGCCTGGCAAGGAGCTCTTTGGGCTGTTGTCTACTGAGAATGGATCTTGGCTCCCTTCTCCATCTGTTTTTCATCTATCGTGTAAAGCGAATCGAGCATGGCGATCATGAAGCTGCCCGGAGCTTGAGCTTTTATAGCGGCCTTCTCACCAGCAAGACCGAAATACGCCAAACCAGTAGTTGTCGCTGTGACAGGATCAGGATCCACAGCCAGGAACGCCCCGATAATGACCGTTGCCGTACAACCTGTTCCGGTGACATAGCCCATCAATTCATGTCCATTGGAAACACGATAGATACGCTCTCCATCTGTAATCAAGTCCACTTTACCCGTTATGGCCAGAGAGGTGTTTAGCTCTTTTGCGAGGATGAGAGCAGCGTCGGCAGCATCATCCACGCTGTGGATAGAATCCACTCCTTTCGTCCGGCTGCCTTCATGAGCCAGGGAAAGCACTTCAGACGCATTTCCCCGAACCACCTGAATGGAGAGTTCATCAATCAGTCGCTTGGCGGATTCAGTCCGTAATTTCGTCGCTCCTGAGCCCACTGGATCCAGGATGATCGGAATTTTCAGCTCATTGGCTTGTTTGCCTGCTTTGAGCATCGAATCAATCCAGTAAGGTGTGAGGGTTCCGATATTGAGAACCAGTGCGCCCGCAAAGGAAACCATTTCTTCCACTTCCTCTGATGCATGGGCCATCACAGGGGAAGCGCCGCTTGCGAGCAATGCATTGGCGGTGTAATTCATAACAACGTGATTCGTGATGTTATGGATCAGAGGCTTCTTCTGCCTCAAGTTCTTCAGGTTTTCTGCGGCTTTGTGCGCAAGATTTCGGTCAAACATACTCATCTCCCTATTTTTCAAAATGGTCCCATCCAGTCGAAGTGACACGATGTTGACTCCCATCGGGGAGTACAAGTTGGAAATCCCCGGCTGTATCCGTAATTTTACCGACCTCAGTGACAGTCACATCGCTGACGGCTGCGATAGTCGAATGAATCCGATCCTTGTGTTCAGGAGAGCAGGTGATGATCAGCTCATAATCATCGCTTTCTTGCAGGAAGAGTTCGTGTGGATCCAGCTTGAGCTGCAGAGCAGTCTTTTGCAGGTTCTCATTTATGGGAAATTGTTCTTGAACCAGTAAAGCCCCCACACCGCTTTCCTGACAAATGTGTCCCAGGTCCCCAAGAAATCCGTCGCTTGTGTCGATCATGGCTGAGGCAAGCCCGGAGTTGGCCACAGCCTGTCCCTCCTTGACACGGTGCGAGGGGGAGTTAAAGGAACAAACCAAGGGATGCTTCTGTAAATCTTTGCTTGGCTGGGAACGAAGCATCAGCTGCAGTCCAGCCGCGGCTTGACCTGGATACCCGGTCACCAGGATTGTGTCTCCGACTCGAGCAGTCGAACGGCGCAAAAGCTTATCCTGCTCGACTTCGCCGATTAATGTGATATCGATGAAGGTGGCATCCATTGTTTTAGTTATGTTTCCACCGATGATGGAGGCGCCGAACGGATTGAGTTCCAAGATGAATCCGCGATAGATGGCTTCCACATCGGCCACAGGCATATCGGCTTTTAATCCTAAAGAAACGAGCGTGTAGAGAGGATGTCCTCCCATGGCGCCGATGTCGCTGAGATTCATGACCATCGCCCGTCGCCCGAGATCCATTGGAGTGATGAAATCGGGCAGGTAATGCCGGCCTTCGACAAGACAGTCACAGGTGACCAATTGTTCGTATCCCTCCCGGGGCCGGAAAGACGCCGTGTCGTCCCCGATTCCCACTGTCACCTCAGGCGCATGAATACCCTCTTTTTTTATGAGTTCGTGAATCCGGTGGATTAATCCGAATTCTCCGATGTCTGCGAGAGTTTTGGGCATAATGTTCTCTTTATTCCCCCGATTGCAGAGCTTGGGAAAGTTCCCTGGCGGCCTGTTCGGGATTCTCCTGACAGCAGACGGCAGAGATCACTGCAATCCCTTGTGCTCCCGCCCGGATCACTTCAAGTGTGTTCTCTACAGTCACACCGCCTATAGCTATTATTGGGATGGTAATTGTTTTCACCACTTCTTCCAGGAGCGCGATTCCAGTGACAGGCCCTGCATCATCTTTGGATGTTGTCGGATAAACAGGGCCGAATCCGATGTAATTTGCTCCTTCAGAAAAACAGTGCTGAGCTTCCTCGAGAGTGACTGCCGATCCGCCTATGATTCGGGTTTCTCCCAATAATTGTCGTGCGAGCGGAATGGGGAAATCATCATGCCCCAGATGCACGCCGTCTGCCTCGGAGGCAATCGCCACATCCACTCGATCATTCACGATAAATGTCACATGTGCGTCTGCACACAGTCGTTTTATTTCTCGAGCAATTTCAATCATCTCTCGAGTAGAACCAGTTTTCTGACGGAACTGGATGGTATCCGCCCCTCCTTGAATTGCCATCTTGGCGAGTTCCACATGAGTGAACCGGGACTGCAGCTCCGTATCCGTGAGCACATGCAATCG
>CAZSGR010000188.1:3671-6249 GCA_964606185.1 uncultured Eubacteriales bacterium | reverse complement strand
ACAGGTCCGAGTGAAAAAGAGAGGATGGGAAGGTTCTCCGTCTGCTCGAGCATCTTCCCTTTTCCATCATAAAGTCCGGTCACAAAATCTTTCGCTTCACACAGGATAGGTGACCGGGTGGTTTTGGTCAGGGTAATACTCATCTCTTCAGTAATGGATTTAAACCTCCTCTGAAATACAGAAACCAATATTTTGTCTATCTTCATCGGTTTATTCCGGACCTATCTTTTTTTTAATTTCTTCCTCTTTTTCTTTTAAAAACATGGTGTAGCTTCCAAATTTATCGCACAGCACATTAAACTCAGGAGTGACAAAAGTGGTTGTATTGACCTGCTCGATTATAGCGGGCCCCTCAATTTTATTTCCATAACTCAGTTTATGTCCGTCATACACAGGGACTTCATCAAATGTCTTCCTCTGCGGCAAATAGACTTTCCTCTTTTTTTTCAAAGCCTTTGCCGGATCCTCCCGGTCATATTCTTCTTCTCTAAACCTGGGTTTGGTTGTTTTCCCGGTACTCAACAGTCTCAGGTTGATCAATTCAACCGGCGTTCCTTGCTCTTCTAAAGAATATCCATACAGCCGGTTGTGCTCAGGATGAAATCTACTCGCCATAGACTCGATATCTCCTTTTTCCATTTCTTCCTTTGTGACTTCCACATTCACTTCGTGATACTGTTTCACGTACCTCATATCCAGAGAATAAACATGCAGGATAGAGTTTTCGGGGATGTTTTCTGACTTCAGAAGCTCTGTGGCTTCCCTTTCCATTTCACCGAACAAAGTCCTGAATTTCTTCGTATTTATTCCGTCGAGGAATGTCGAATAAGTCCTGACAAAGTTGTGCTTCAAATCAGACATCAGCATACCGGCGGCGCAAAAAATGGACGACTCTTTGGGAATGACCATCACCGGAATCTCAAGCTCCAGTGCGATCATGCAGGCATGGACCGGACCGGCTCCGCCAGCCACAACAAGGGGAAACTCTCTCGGGTCGTGTCCGCGCTTGACACTGACTTCTCTCACTCCGGAGGCCATGTTGACGTTTATCACCCGATACATTCCCGCAGCGGCCTCAACCACATCGATGCTGAGCGGATCAGCGATTTTTTCTTTTATGGCTTTTTCTGCCCGGTCGAAATTCAGAGGAATCTTTCCTCCGGCAAAGAAATCTTTATCCAGATAGCCGAGGAGGAGGTCCGCGTCTGTGCAGGTTGGCAGATCACCTCCCAGGTCATAACAGGCAGGCCCTGGCTTTGACCCGGCACTCTGCGGCCCCATTCGCAAAAGACCGCCCTCATCCACCCAGCCAATACTTCCACCTCCAGCCCCGATTGTCACGATACCCAACATCGGTAAAGCCAGTCTCAGCCGGTTGATCTCTCCTTCTGTGGTGACCAGCGGCGTTTTATCTTTGATCAAAGCCGCATCAAAGCTCGTCCCTCCCATATCGATGGTCAGACAATCATCATATCCTTGAATAGACGTGTACTCGATCCCAGCGACCGGTCCGGCCGCAGGGCCGGAGAGAAGGGTGGCCGCTGCCTTCTCCATCGCAATCTGGGGGGAAACAACACCTCCGTTGGATTGCATGATGAGCAGGACGCCTTCAAAACCTGTGTCCATCATCTTCTCAATAAGGCTTGTCAGATAGCCCTTTAATATGGGGCCAACATAGGAATTGAGGACAGTTGTCGATATCCGGTCATAGAACCGGATACTCGGCAAGAATTCCGATGAAACCGTCAGGTATGAATCGGGAAAATGCTCTCTTATGATCTTCTCAGTTTGTGATTCGTGTTGATCATTCGCAAAGGAATTCATAAAACAGATGGCAATGGCTTCAACACCTTCTTTTTTGAACAGCTGTGCCGCATCTAAAACATCTGACTTATTGAGCTGAGTCACCACGTCTCCCTTGTAATCGACTCGTTCCTCTACAGGAAATCTCAGGTATCTTGGAACCAACGGCTCCACGTTAGTGTACCTGTTATTGTACTGTTCTTCCCTTATGCCTCTCCTCATTTCCAGAGCATCTCTTAATCCTTTGGTGGTTAAAAGCCCTGTTTTGGCTCCTCTCCGGGTCAGGACCGCGTTTGTGGTGACTGTGGTGCCATGGACAATTGTCGTGACATCCTTGATGAACTCTCTTAAGGAAGTGTTTTTGGCTTTCGCCATTTCCGAAAGGCCATTCATCAATCCTATGGATGGATCCTCTGGAGTTGATAAGACTTTATAAATCTCTGAGCTTCCATCCTCAGAAGTCAGTAAAAAATCTGTGAATGTCCCCCCAACATCGATCCCTATTCTGTATCCCATTGTTATAAAAAAGCTAACCTTGCTAAGTTAATACTGATGCAATAAACGCATCTACATTTAAGTGATTCCACATTGTCATTGCGAGCCCGGAGGGCGTGGCAATCTCATGTGGAAAATTTTTTCCAATAAATACATAGAAATCCTTTAAGAAAAATAACATTTCTTTTTATGAGATTGCCACGCTGCGCTCGCAATGACATGCGGATGAGATTGCCACGCTGCGCTCGCAATGACATGCGGATGAGATTGCCACGCTGCG
>CAZSGR010000188.1:0-3571 GCA_964606185.1 uncultured Eubacteriales bacterium | reverse complement strand
ATGAGATTGCCACGCTGCGCTCGCAATGACATGCGGATGAGATTGCCACGCTGCGCTCGCAATGACAATTTGACTTACGACTGAAAGACTACTTACGATTAAGATACGACTTACGACTAACATACTCCCTTTGGCCACTCGCCATAGCATTCTTTTTAATCTTTTCTTGCCTTTGTTTTTTTTGCTTTAATATGAGCCATCAGCCTCTCTCTTTTGTTATTTTAATTTCTCAAAGCCCTGTTGGCTCTTTGAACTCGCCGAAAGCTTCCTTGAAAATGCTGGTTATCTCGCCCAGAGTGGCGTAACTTTTCACAGCTTTCAATAGATGAGGCATCACATTCTCACTGTTTTGAGCCACCTTTTTCAATCCAAGCAACGCTTCTTTCACTCCCTTCTCGTCTCTTTGAGCTTTTATCTCTTGAAGCCTTTTCTTCTGTACTTCAGCGACTTCAGGATTGAACGGATGAAGCTCAACATCAGTTGTTTCTTCTTTCATCACATACTTGTTAACCCCGACTTTGGTGATTTCTCCGGATTGAATCTTTTTCTCGCGAATATAAGCTTGCCGACTGACCTCTCCCTGGATATATCCGGATTCAATCCCCTTGATCATACCGCCTCGCTTTTCCACCTTTTCCATGCATTCCTCAATTTTTCTTTCCATCTCATTGGTTAACCACTCGACATAGTAAGAACCTCCAAGCGGGTCGACAGTATCCTTGAGTCCCATCTCGTCTGCCAGAATCTGCATCGTCCTCAAGCTGATGAGCGCCGCCTTCTTTGAGGGGATGGTGTACGCCTCATCATAAGAACAGAGGGCCATGGTCTGAGTCCCTGATAAAGCGGAAATGAGGGCATAATAGGCACCCCGCACAATATTATTTTCAGGTTGCTGAATCGTTAGTCCCCCGCCTCCTCCGCCCGCGATCATCCTGAGCGTCATTGACCGGGGATTCTTCGCCCCAAAGCGTTCCTTTATGATCTCGGCCCAGAGTCTCCTCCCGGCTCTAAATTTCGCCACCTGCTCCCATAGGTTCCCGTGGATGTCGAAGTTAAAAGCGATCCTTCCGGCAAAATCGTCAATGCGGAGTCCCCGCTTGAGAACCTCCTGAATATAAGTAATGGCAATCTCAAAGGCATAAGCCATCTCCTGAACCGGTGTCGCCCCTGACTCTCGGATATGATAGCCGCAGACACTGAAAGGATTGAATTTGGGGACATTCTGAGAACAGAACTCGACCACATCGCCAATCAGCCGGATGGAAGGGGCAACAGGGAAGATCCAGGTTCCTCTCCCAATGTATTCTTTGAGAATATCATTCTGTGTGGTGCCTCTCACCTGATCCCAGGAAATGCCCTGTTTCTCTGCGGCCACAAGATACATGGCTAACATCACAGATGCCACAGGGTTGATAGTCAGCGAAGTGCTGATTTTATCTATCGGGATATCCGCAAAAGCCTCTTCCAGGTCCTTGAGAGTGTCTATGGCCATCCCAACCCGGCCGACTTCTTCCTCAGCAAAGGGGTCATCAGAATCGAGGCCCAGCTGCGTCGGTAGGTCAAAGGCCACATTGAGCGCTGTCTGTCCCTGCTCCAGAAGCCATTTAAACCTCTGATTCGTCTCCTTAGCCGTCCCGAAGCCTGAATACTGACGCATGGTCCAGGGACGCTGGCGGTACATCAGAGGATGGATTCCCCTTGTGAACGGGTATTCACCAGGAGATCCTATCTTTTTTTCATAGTCCAGGTCTTCGATGTCTTCAGGACTGTAAACAGGCTTGACTTTAATCCCGGATTCAAGAATAACCTCTTTGAACTCTTCTGACTTAGGCTTCTTCATTTTTTTTGACCCACCTTTTTCTTGATAAACTCGACTATGTCATCCAGTATGGACCCAACAGAGAAAACCTCTGTTATCCCGTAGCTTTTAAGAGCCTTGATGTCCCTCTGAGGAATATTCCCGCCAACCAGGACGAATTTATCCGTGGCCCCCATTTCCTTCAGCCTGTCCATCAACTTTTTGCTCAGTGGAAGATGAGCGCCAGAATAGATGGAGAGACCAATCACATCCACATCTTCCTGGACAGCCGTATTCACTATTTCATCGATTGTCCTGTGAAGGCCCGTGTAAATGACCTCCATTCCGGCATCTTTGAGGGCATGAGCGACCACTTTTGCGCCTGTGTCATGCCCGTCAAGCCCTGGTTTCGCTATGACAACTCTAATTTTTTTCTCGCCCAAGAGTTTATTCCTCTTCACTGTCGAAAATTTCTTTATCTATCCCTTAGCGGTGCTCATCCAATATGATTTAATATTTGCCGTCAATAATCTCAGTCAATATTCCGTGTGTGGCCACAGGATGAATAAAAGCAAAATTTCTTTTATACTCGGCGAACCATCTGGGTTTTTGATCGATCAGCTTGACCTTATTTTTCTTCAACACTTCCAAAGACTCTTCACAATTATCCACGTTATAGCTGATGAGCATAACCCCTTCTCCGGCACGCCGTATAAATTTTGCCACCTCGCCGGTCCCATCCAGGTCTTCCATGAGTTCGAGTGCAGTTGGCCCGACCATGAAGCCAGTCACCCGAATCTTCTCCGGTTCATCCACATAGCGGTAGGCCACTTCCCAGCCAAAGGCATCGACATAGTCCTTTTCTGCTCTTTTCACGTCATTCACCGCTATGCATATGTGATCAATATAATTGGCTTTTAATTTTTCAGTCATTATCTGTTCTCCTTTGTTATATTAATTAATATCTAAATGTCTTGCTCTATCCCAAAATAAGGTGATTTAAATTGTCATTGCGCGACCGAAGATACGAAGATAGCACGGTAATCTCAACCTGTTTCAAGCAAAACACGGAATATTCTTCACTATTTACAAGGACAATATTATTGAATGAGATTGCCACGTCGCTCCGCTCCTCGCAATGACATGGAATACCGTAATTTTCAGACTCAGCCATATGTTTATACAATGTACCCTATATCCTGGATAAGTACGGGATGTTTTCAGTCTCGGGTGAACCGGGTGGGAGTTTGAAAATAATAGCGCCCTCCACTGGACACGCCTCGAAACACTCCCCACACTGTTGGCAGAGGTCGAGAACCACTACAGCCTTGCCTTTATGGAATCCGATGATGTCAGGCGGACACGCCCTGGCACAGGCCCCGCAACCGTTACAGCGAAAAGCATCAATCCAGGGATACAGCCCCGTATGACTTGAACCGGAATGGGGAAAAACACTCATTTTTGTGCCCGGTATTCTCGGACGAGCACTCGAGATTTCTGATAATATCATAAATGTCTCCTTTCAATCATTATTTCGGATTCAGGTTTTACTAGAACCCGAGTCTATTAAACTAATATAAACGCATTAAATAATATGTCATTGCGAGTGCAACGAAGCAATCTCGTATAGAATCATACAGAAGAGATTGCCACGCCCTTGGGGCTCGCAATGACAATGGTAAAACATTTCGTTTTTTATAGATCAGTCCCCTGTTCAATTTTTTTGATAAAACAAAGTCTGATCTCACTCTCCATTTAAAATCTCATTCCCAG
>CAZSGR010000187.1:2053-6283 GCA_964606185.1 uncultured Eubacteriales bacterium | reverse complement strand
ACTCTGATCGTGACGGACGACTGCAATTTCAACTGTGACTACTGTTATAAGCCAAAAAGAAAGAATTACATGGAATACTCGCTGGCCGAGAAGGCACTGATTTTTTTTTGCCTCGTCTGACCGAAGATCATTACCTTAATTTTTACGGCGGAGAACCCCTTCTCTCTTTTAAGCTGATCAGGCAGGTCGTATCATTCCTCAAGGATAACGCCAAAAAGCATAATCAAACAGTCCATTACTCCCTGACCACCAACGGCAGCCTTCTGACAGATGAAATCATTCAATTCCTGGACGAGCATAAATTCTCTGTGGAATTAAGCTTTGACGGACTTGCCCAGGATGTGGGCAGACAAAAAGGAAGCGGGAAAAAACTCGTCCCGATTATCAAGGAATTATCGAACCAGCCGAATATCGACCTGGAAATCAACAGCGTCTTTTCTCCTGATACCATAGGATATTTATCAGATTCGATTCAATACATCATGGATTTAGGTATTCCCGATATTCGCTGTTCCCTTTCGACTACAGAAACCTGGAATCCAGTGGCTCTCAGGAAACTCGAAAGCGAAATGTCCCGTTTAAGAGAAATTGTTGTTGAACACTATAAAAGAAAAGGAAACGTTCCGCTAATTAATTTCAGAGATAGACAACAAAAGGGAATTTTCTACTGTGCGGCCGGAAAAGACAGGCTGGCGATTTCAACGGATGGAGACATCTGGGGATGTTTCTTGTTTCCGGATTACTTTAAGGGAAAAGAAAATGCACCGGAATATTCGAAGTTCTTCTTCGGCAATCTGGAAGATTTCATTGAAAATCACGAAGACTTTTTCCCTGAAATCGCCTCAAATTATGCGGAACTCAGGATGGATAATTTCCGAACATCGAAAACGGAATGTTTCCTCTGTAAGGAGTATAAAAACTGTGCTGTCTGCCCGGTCAATGCCGCTCTCTCCGGCGCTTCCATCGGTCAAATTCCGGATCACATCTGTGAAATCCAAAAAATAATAATTCATGAAAAAGAAAATTTCAGAAAAGAGTTGAGACATGTTTCAGAGCGTCCGATAAATTAATTAAAGAAAGATTCTGAGAATTTGCTCGAAAGTGAACTTTTCGGGCATAAAAACAATAAATGTTTTTCCTTTATCAAGGATTTTTCACTTTCTCTTCATACAGGAAGGCGAAATAAAACTGGAAGGTCGTGAAGATATTTCTGAAGATTTACCTGTTCTGAACGGAACCCCCCCCTTTTTGGTTCCCATCCACCCCTCTTTCGCTGAGGAGGGAATACTCTATTGGCAAACCAGCAGGATCAGTGCCCTGGTGATCACTCTTCAAAAAGTAATGTCTTCAAAATGCCTGTGTTCCAAATTAATCTCGAGCAAATCGCCCCACCTATCCTCGGAGCACTTGAACCATTCCGCGTATGGGGGCATATTTCTGCTCTTCATTATTAAAAATGATTCATTTGACCTAAATTTTCAATAGAATCCCGTAAAATGTCTCTTTTCTCCACTTATCTCCCCATTATTCCCCTTTATCTCTGGCCTAATTTAATTAAAAATAGTGAAAGACAAGTGTTTAAATTATGTTTAAGCTTAAAATTCAACCTCCCGATTAGATAGTTTTTAGAATAACAATTGACCTTATTCGGGCTTAAAAATGTTTGAAATAAATTCATTTTTGTATAAAATAATGTGTAGACTCTTAAAGAGGGTTGAGATGAGGGATAAAGAGATTTTTCACTCCTGGAAAGAGATTTCTGAATATTTGGGCAGAGATAGAAAAACGTGTTTCAGGTGGGAAAAAGAATTAAGCCTCCCTATTCATCGCATCGATGAGGATTCTCTGCGTTCAAAGGTTTTCGCCTACAAATCAGAAATCGATAAATGGATGAACGAAAAAGCCAACCATATTGAGCTAAAAAAAAGCCGCTTCCTGAAAAGGAAATGGGTGATTCCCGGGTTGGTTTCAGTCACGGCTCTATTATTGATAGTGGCGGCCGTGCTTTATTTTTCTTACAGAAAACATTCTTCATCTTACCCCGCAGATCAAACTATCGCTGTTTTCCCTTTTGAAAACTCCAACTTTTCGGAACATGAACAATATATCCCCGAAGGGATAAAAATATTCATTGCCAGCAGTCTCTCCAGGATCAATAACCTCAGAGTTATTCCTTCAACCGTATTGGACAGAAATAATGATTCCTATAAAGAGTTAAAAAATTTCAGTAAAGAATTAAAAATCACCTATTTTTTAAAAGTTCAACTGGAAAAGAACGAGAATAAGCTCAGAATCTGCGCCCAGCTTGTCCAACCAGAAAACAACAAGATAATCTGGAACATGGAATCAGTAGATCGATTAGAAAATTTTTTTTCCATCCTGGAGAATATCTGCCAGGGAATACACACAAGGCTGAATCCAGAGGTTAAGACAGGCTCTATCCTCTCCTTCAATGATAATCTGACTCAGGATTATGCAGCTTTTAACAGTTACCTCAAAGCAAATTACATCCTGAACAGCTCAAAACGCGAGGATGATGATCCCATGAAACTGTATATCCATGGAAAATACTATCAAGGAAAATGGACCGTGGAGAGCAATGCTCTGGCTATAAATCTTTTTTCCCAGGCCATTGAGATAGATGAAAATTTCGCCCAAGCTTACACCGGATTAGCACGATGCTACGCGAATTATGTCAATTTCAACTGGGATTATAATGAGGAATGGCTGTCCAAAGCTGAGGAGCTTCTTGCCAAAGCCGCGACAATCAACCCTGAATGTCCTGAATACTACTCAACCTTAATTCAGGTTTACCTCATAAAATACTTTGCTTTTAACAAAAACACAAAAGACAAAGCTTTCGAGCTCGCTCAAGAAGCCATTCAAAAGCATCCTTTTCATCCGAATTTATATGCTCAAGTCGGATACTGCTACTATCTCAATTTCGGAGAATCCGGGAACGAATCTGATTTTAACAAAGCCCTGGAACTCAATATGGAAAATTACTTGCTTCGCCCCACTCACGTAAACAATATTATTTTTGCTGAGCTTTTGATGCTGAATCAAGAATACGAAACTGCCTTAGCGGCTTGCAGCAACATTCAGGGGGGAGATTCGTCTTTGATGGCAAACTACCGCAAGGGTGAAATATATTACTACAAGGGCGATCTGGATAGCAGCGAAGCTGTATTCCTTCAATTCCAGAGTGTGGATGATATTGATGCACAGATCAGTTCCTTATTCAATCTTGGCATGATCTCAGCCCAAAGAGGAGATAAATCTGAAGTAGAGAGGCTTTTGAAAAAGATCGAACTCATCGCCCCAAAAGAATTTAATTTTTTCGACGATAAGTTAAAACTGGCTTCCATATACATGGGCATAGGAGAAAAAGAGCTGGGATACAAATCCCTGGAAGATTTCTTCGCTGAGGAAAGACGAAACAAGACCCGATACATCTATCATAAATATATCGATATCGATAGGAATTTCGACAGATTCAGAGAGGAAGAGAGATTCCGTAGCCTGATTCAAAAAAGGGAAGAATGAAAGAACAAGGAGTCATTTAAAAAGTCATTCTTTTTCTCGTATGCGTCCGCTGCTGAATTTCACTCCAAGGGCGACCGTTCTCCCCTTCATCGGATAGCCAGGTTCTGTCACGTATGACACATTAAAAAGGTTTTCTCCTTTCAGGAATAGAGTGAAATTCGAAAAATGCTTTGACAGAACCGCATTCAAGACAAAATAGGAAGGGACTCTGACTGACTCATCAAAGATTCTCACTTCAGAGCTCGACACTCCCAGTCCCCACAGAGTGAAATGGAGCCTCTTTCTCCCTTTAAGACTCAAAACAAAATTCAACTGAGATTCAGGGACAAGGTCAAGCGAACGATTTTCCTCTTCATTCCATCCATCAAGGTAAGTGTAGTTGACTGATACATCCATCCATCGGAGTGATTTCTGGAATTCCAGCTCAAAACCAAAGATACGCGCCTGCCCCACGTTCAAATTCGTCTGCGAACCATCTGGAAGCCGCACAGGATTAATCAGGTCTTGAATTCTGTTGTAAAAAACAGCTCCAGACAAGAGGAGTCTTCTTTCATAGCTGAATCCCAGCTCATAGCTCGTTCCTCTCTCATCCTTCAGGTCTGGGTTCCCAACTCCTGTGCTGTATAAAGACTTCATCGAAGGGAATCTCGATTTTTGAGAGAAGGTGGCATGAATATCGATGTC
>CAZSGR010000187.1:0-1953 GCA_964606185.1 uncultured Eubacteriales bacterium | reverse complement strand
TCTGTGGCAGTGGGGATGCCGTACTCCGACCAGTAATAGGCGGCTTCTAAGAGAATTTCGCTGTTCCCGCCCGGGTAAAAATAAACCTTTCCTGTGACGCTTCTTCTTTCATAATCGCTGTTTTCTCTAGGAGTATTCTGTCCATTCTGATTCCATTCGAATCCATCTGATTTATCAAAGGAAGCAAAACCGGAGAAAAAAATGCTTTTCCATTGGACAGCCCCAGAGGAAGAAAAACTGAAAGAGCTGTTGCTGTCATAGACAGTGTTCAAAGCGAAAGAGGGAGGATTCGGTCTTTTTGTGATGACATTCACCACTCCACCCAGGGCATTGGGTCCATACAGGACAGAAGATGCGCCTTTGACAACTTTAATGTTCGAGATTTCTTCAGCCGTGATGGTCTTCAGGTCAAAAGAGTTGAAGAACGGTTCATACACGGGTATCCCATCATAGAGCAAAACAATCCTTTGGCTCTCGAAACCCCTGATTTTAATGCGAAATTCATTTTTCGAACCCGAAGAGACGAATGTTCCGGATGTGTAAGACATGACTTCGGAGAGGTTGCGAGGAGCCAAAGACTCGATTTTTTCTGTTTTGATGGAGGAAGTTGTGGATATGGGAAGCTCTTTAGGCAGTTGAGCCTCCACAACTATCTCTTCTGTGATGATCTGCTGTTTTTGTTTTTCTTTCTCTTTTTTTTTCTGTTTTTCCTGGGGAGCTGCTGAGATTGGGGTGGAGGATATGAACAAAAAAAACATGACAAGAAATACGGCAATGATGAGGTGCAGAACCTGAGATTTTTTCATCGTCAAAATATCATTATGGTTTTTTCTCATCTAAGAATCAAGACGAGGAATTAAAGTTTATAAAGAAAATTTATTAAAAAAGAAAAAAATGACATTTATCTAAATTATTTATAAAATTGCATTAAGATTCTTACATCGCGATAAATCATATTTGGGAAATAAAGAGTGATGTTGGGAAAATATTTTACTCGAGGGAAAAAACATAGTAATCACATTCAGCAAAACAGTTAGACAAATTTCAATAGATTCCATATTATGCATAATAGTTCGGTAGTTTAATTTAAACTGGATTTCGTGAATACGAAGAAAAGGAGGAAAGATTATGCCATTAAGACGGGTGCAAGCATTTCGTGAAATGAAAAAACAATTCGACCGGATTCCAAACGTTGAACTCACGGAACGTATAGAACTTGGACGAATTGGTTTCTTCGATAGTCGTCATATAAGGTTTGACTGGGTAACAAGCCTAGAATCTCTCAATATTAATGCAGAACCAATCAAAAAGAGTGACTTCCCACCAGTCGTCAACATACTCTACACAACCGAGGGAGCAGTAAGCTACGAGTTTGGTCTTGATGCGAAAAATATTGGTTTTGCCAATTTCAAATTTAGTAAAGCCTACTCTCTGGCGGCCCAAGCGAATGATATGACCTCACGGGGATATGAGATAAAAAAACTCGAAAAGGATATTTTGGACTATATAAAAGCAGAAAAGGAGTGGGAGCGCAAGTGGGTGGTTGTAACTCAGGTCTTCACAAGCCCTTCGTTTTCGCTTTTAATTGCAAGCAGCAAAAAAAGTGAAGCAAAAATCTGCACAAAAATACCCGTGGAAGGACCAGGATTTAATATTGCAGACCCAAAGCTTGATCTAGTCATAACATCTGCAAAGTGGATGGCATATAGAGAGCTTGCACAACAAAATATCACGCCGTTCTTCAGGCTCCACAAACTTAAGGGTGACTGGGATAATCTAAAGTTGAAACCTTATGGAAGATAACAGCGGACCAAAAACCGAGTTGAACACAACTCCTGAGAGTCGTCCAACAGCTTCACCTGAGAGGCTCATCCCAAACGTAAAACTGAGAAATAGATAGAATTTTTCCATTTCTAAAATTACGTAACTTATTGATTACTAATATAATTAATT
>CAZSGR010000186.1:0-6332 GCA_964606185.1 uncultured Eubacteriales bacterium | reverse complement strand
GCCAATCCTTTGGATTTAGATTTTGTCATCATGGTTATCCTCCTTTTGATTTGAGATTGATTGAAATTGTTGGCTAATTCAAACAATTTCACGCCCACATGCTGCTCGAAGATGAGCAGTTGATACTTCGCTGCGCTGCAGCCCTGCGCAATGACTGCATAATCAGCCAAGTACTCATGTGTCTCTTTCAGCGATTTTTTGTATGGCCATACAAAAGGATTAAACCATTGAAAAATTGTGAGCCATTCCAGAATCAATAAATCGATGGAGTGGTATTGTTTTATATGAATCATTTCATGGGCGACGATTCTTTGAAAATCATCATCTGAAATGTTGGATTTATTGATAAAAACAAAATTGAAGAAAGAAAAAGGTGAGCATTCTTTATCGATAAAAACGACTTTAAATCCGTTATATTTTTGAATTCCATTTTTCCTGATGAGTACAAGCACCTTGAGAAGCTGGAAGACAAAGCGGATAAGAAAGAACATCACACCCCAGAAGTAAATCAGCAACAGAACATCAGAGATCCCAAGGGATTGAGCCGGCATACGGCTCCCCTCGCTGAAGACAGCGGGACTTTCCAGTAGCGGAGGCGACCCAATAAAAGACGTTATATGGATAAAAGCAGGAGACGTTATATGGATAAAAGGGATAATTAAAGAAAAGACGGCCGAAGATACAAGGTAAAGCCGGTTTATGGCGAAAAATGTCTCTTTTTTCAGGAAAATCCAGTAGACAGAATAAAAGAGTGCCAGACTGATACCCGATTCGATTATGTATATAACGAAATCATTCATTTCTTTTCCCCTTTTTGCTTCTGGATTTCCCTGTAAATCATCCTCATGGTATCTTCTAATTCGGAAATACTCATGTCCTTTTCTTTGGCAAAAAACGAGACCATTTCCTTAAAGGAATCACTGAAGTAGTTTTCAACGAACCGTTTGAGAAATTTTCGGGTGTACTCCTCTTTAGATAGAACCGGGTAATATTCATGGGTATTCCCGTAGGCTGTATGGGAGACAAAACCCTTCTTCTCCAAAATCCTGACAATCGTCGATACAGTATTATAAGCTGGTTTGGGCTTGGGCAAATGTTCAAGAATATCTTTGACAAAGCCTTTTTCCAGCTTCCATAATATCTGCATAATTTGTTCTTCGGCTTTTGTGAGTTCTTTCATGGTATAGGTATTATAAAACTAAAACTTTAGTTTTGCAACTATTTTTTTAGTTTTTTTAATATTTTTTTTGCCCTCCTAAAAACTTCCCGCTCTCTCCCCATATACTCTGGTTGCACGGAACAAGTTTCAAAGAGAACAGAAAAAAGAATCATCCCGGCTCACTGCTCTCAATAAAATCCGTTTTTTGCCTTTATGACTAAAAATCTTGTAATATTTTATTTATAATGGGTGAACGATCCAGAAGGATTAGTCGTATTAATCAATGACCCATTATCAATCTTATCTGCGAAAAAGAGGAGGCATGATGTCCGATACTATCATGGAAAGAAGAGATTTCCTGAAAACGCTCTTGGGAGGTTTATCCTTAGCCGCTCTCAATTGGGAGGCCTTCCCGAAGGGCACACAAGAAAACAAAGGAACAAATGAATTTGATGCCGTGATCATCGGCGCTGGCCTCGGAGGATTGAGTTGTGCCGCGGCCTTTGCCCGGCAGGGATTCAAGGCTTTGGTTCTCGAGCATCACTACAAACCCGGAGGATACTCAACAACCTTCAAACGGAAAGGATATCTCTTTGATGTCTCCCTGCATTCCACTACTGTTGGAGAACGGAACGGAGTCCATAACCTGATACCGGGCTTCCCCGAGATCGAGGATATCGAGTTTGTGCCCCATCATAATCTCTACCGGCTTATCTTACCCGATTATGATATCCGTGTTCCTCAGAAAAACCTCCCGGGCTATATCCAAATCTTGACAAATCATTTCCCTGAGGAAAAAGAAGGTATCCTGGGTATTTTCGAAGATATGAAAGGCCTGGCCAAAGACATCAACAAAATATCCAGAGCCCAAGGTCAGGTCAACATGCTGACCTTTCGTCAAGACTATCCGTATCTGTCACAGAGCGTCAACCAAACATGGGGGCAGATGCTGGATGCCCGGGTGAAAAACGTCAAACTCAAATCCATAATTTCTGCCCTCTGGGGCTATTTCGGGCTGCCGCCATCGAAGCTGGCCAGTATCTACTACGCCATGCCCACAATAGGCTATCTTCAGGAAGGAGGATATTATCCTGTAGGAAAATCCCAAAAAATCAGCAACGCGCTGATGAAATTCATCGAAGACCGTGGAGGCAAGGTCATGCTCAGAAATCGGGTTGACAGAATCCTGGTCAAGGACCATTCCGCCTACGGAGTGAAAACCGCCGATGGAAAGGAATACACTGGAAAAGTAGTGGTCTCGAATGCCAATGCCTACGATACTTTCCACACGATGATGGAGGAGGACGACTACTTGAAAAGTTATCTTGAGAGGATGGAGACATTTTCAGTCAGTCTTTCCTGTTTCCAGGTGTTCCTGGGATTGAAAAGAGACCTTGTGGGCAAAATCGGGATCAAAGATACTGAAATCTTTTATGAGACTGGCTACGATAATGAAGCCAGCTACAAAGCTTATCAGAATGCGGATATGGAAAATCAGGGTTTTGGGCTCACCCTGTACGACAACCTGTACAAAGGTTATTCCCCCAAGGGCAAAAACACACTGAACATCCTCAACCTCCAGGGTTACAGTCACTGGGAAAAATACGAAGCTGACTACTTTCAAGGGAAGAAAGAATCTTACGGGAAGGAAAAAGAGCGGATGGCGGACATCCTGATCGATAAGGTCGAAGAAACTCTTCTTCCCGGCCTTAGAAAAGCGATCGAGGTCAAAGAAATCGGAACTCCTCTGACCAATGTGCGCTACACGAAAAATTATCGCGGCGCAATCTATGGATGGGACCAGACCCTGGACAACTCCCTCCCCAGACGTCTTCCGCATAAGACACCGATCAAGAACCTGTATCTCTCCGGAGCCTGGACTCAACCGGGTCACGGTTACGGCGCCGTCATCCCGAGCGGCCTGGAATGCTTCGGAGAAATTATGCAAGAATGGAAGAAAAAATCCTGAGAAAAGGCTTATCTATTCGGCCAGAGTAATTCCTGGAAGGGAGGGTAATCACGGAGAGGTTCTAAATCCATATCCCGATGGAGATAGGCACCAAAAGGCCGGCCCTGAGTAAAAGCATCCCGGAGCAGTTCCACGGCTTGCTCTTGTTCGCCAAGGAGAGATGCGATGCAAGCCCGTGAATACGTATGGACTCCAAAAAGGTAAGGCTGGTCTATTCCTGCTAATTCTTCTGAGAACTGGAGCGCTTCCTTCTTATTTCCCATGCGTGCGGCCAGCCTTCCCAGAAATCCTTTGTATTCGACATGATCAGGATATTCCTCACTCAGTTCCTTGAAAAGCTTCTGAGCCTTTTCCCATTGCTCGGCTACATAGTGGGCATGCGCAAGGCTGGAGCGGTGTTTCTCGCCAAGTGCTTTCTCAGGAATTTGACTTTGATACCAGGAAACAGTGCGGTTCGCTATTTCCTTGGATTCATTCAAATAGCCATGCGCAAGGAGTTCCTGCGCGGCTTCGAGCATAATAATTCCATGAGCTTCGGGCGGCTGTGTCTTGGCTAAGCTTTTATCAATCATCTCTAGGACTTCCTGTATTCTTCCCAGGGCCGCAAGGGCACGAACCCTCCCCACATGAAGATTGATATTATCCGGAAAATTGTCCTGTCCCTTGCTGATTTCTTCCAACTCTTTTAAATACTTCCCGAGCATGTGGTGCGCTTCGGCAAGCGCCCTGAATCGCCAGGATCCGACTTCGGTACTGTTCACAAATTCAGGAATTTCTATTTTCGTAAATGTATCGACTGTCTCTTGAGGACGATTGAGCCTGAGGGCCTCGAAACCTATAAGATAATTGAGAACATAGTCCTCCGGAGCCAGAGTTTCTGCTTGACGGAAAAATTTCAAACTCTCCTCGTAATTCCCCTGAAGTCCTGCTATAAAGGCATCCAGCAGAGAACATTCCAAAGGGTTCAATCTATCTCGTTTTTCATTAGCCAGATTCACCATGGATTCTGCCTTGGCGAACTCTTGCTGGTGACAGTAGATGATGGACATGCGGATACACGGAGCCGGAAATTCTGGATCAAGCTTGACTGCCTGCTCAAAATGGGTCAACGCCTGCGAATAGTCATGGTCAAAAGCATCCATACCGCTCAAATATTCCTGGTAGGCCTCAAAAAGGGGTGGTTCCAAAAACCGGCGTGTTCGGCTGGGAATCTGACTGAAGTAAATAGCTAATGTTCCCATGATTCTCTGGCGAAGTGTCTCGATAACCTCCATCGGCAATCCTCCCGGACCACTGACGGGCTCGAGCGTATGGATGGATTTTCCCTTGTTTGCATCTATGATACGGACTTCAAACCGGAGTATTCCCTCTGCTAAAGTGTAAGAGCCGGAAATGACTGTTCCGGCTTCTGTGTGCTTTGCCAGATCACGAAGCTGCACCATTTTCTGAATCCCCCCTGTTTCTACACCCATTGTTCGCAAAGACTCAAGGGCTTCGCTTACAGGGACAGCTTCTCCTTCATCTATCTGTGATAGGCTCTGGGTGATCCAATCCGCCGCCACACGGCCGTAAGAGTCAAAAGAGCCATCACCTGTTTGGTTTTCGAAAATAGCCACGATGAACCGGTCGGAATCAACACCCATCCCTTTATTGCCAAAAGGCACAAAAAGAATGACGAGTACAGCCAGCAGGAGCAAGACAGGGATTAAAAACCTCCACCAGGTGAATGTCAAAGTTATCTGTTTCGTTGTTGTCGGTTTTTTCTTGGGCAGAATGAGCTCACTGGTTGGGAGGTCTCCTTCTATACTTTCCAGTGCCGCACTCAGCTCTCCTACGTTTTGATACCTTTTTGCTTTTTCCTTCTCCATGCATTTCAAAACCAAATGGCTGAGGTCCTCGGTTATCTGGTCATTATAGACTCTTGGATCTTTGGGCTTCTCTGTCTTATGCATGAAAGCTACGCTAATTGGACTTTTTCCTTTAAATGGGACTCGACCGGTGAGCATTTCATAAAGGATCGCTCCCAACGAATAAATATCTGTTCGTTGGTCCACATCTTTTCCTTCCACCTGTTCTGGAGCCATGTATTCAGGAGTCCCGATGATCATCCCATCCGCTGTCAGGCCTTCTCCTTTCATCGTCCGGGCTATCCCAAAATCCATGATGCGCGCATTTCCTTGGCTGTCTATCATGACATTTTGGGGTTTTAAATCCCGATGGATAACTCCTGTTTTATGGGCTTCAGCCAATCCCTTGCACAACTGCTTGGCAATGGAGACAGCTCTCCCGGGATTCAAGGGTCCCATTCTTGTTATCGAATTCTTCAAATCCTCACCAGGCACGAATTCCATGGTGATGTAGTGAGTTCCTTGCTCTTCCCCAAGGTCATACATGCGGCATATATTCCTGTGGGAGACTTTTCTGGCGAGTTTCAATTCATTGCTGAATCTTTCAACACTCTGTTCATCCGATGGAGTTTCCATATTGATGAGCTTTAAGGCAATCTTTTCGTTGATCTTTTTATCGAGAACTTTGTAAATACTGCCCATCCCCCCTTTTCCCAACTCTTCTATCACCTGGTACCGTCCGGCAAAGGTGCTTCCCGTTTCCAGATCTTTAGACGCTGTTTGGGTGGCTTTTATAGTTTCTGTTTGAGATATATAGGGTTTTTTTTTGGGAGTCTTCTTGGGGGTCTTCTTGGGAGTTTTCTTGGGAGTTTTCTTGGGAGTCTTCTTGGGAGTCTTCTTGAGAGATAATTGAGTTCCGCATTTACTGCAAAAAAGACTTCTATCGGAGTTTTTAAAATCACATTTGGGACATTTCATAAGTTTTTTCCCTGGCTTAGTCGTATATAAGTTTTGAATATATTATTTTTCGGCAGAAAAAGAATAGGGGTAAGGGATTAAAAAGTAAATAGCCTTATAAGGTGATTCCTGGGGTGATTTTCTCTCACCTTTTTTTGTGGGTAGACACCCATCAGGAACAAAATCGGGATATCGGCAACCTTGGGTTGTTTCAAGACTCATCTCCAAAACGATTGGCGATAAAAGCGTTAAACAGGGCAGCATGCCTCTCCGTTAACGAGAAAAGAATGTGTAGATATCTTTTATTATAGAATTGGGATGAAGTATTTCGATAAAGCATAAAGTACCTGGATTATTCACGAGTCGAGGTTGCCGTAGACTCTGTTGCGAAGAGCGTAGC
>CAZSGR010000185.1:0-6335 GCA_964606185.1 uncultured Eubacteriales bacterium | reverse complement strand
TTACCTTGACTTTTAAGGGTAATGAATCTAACATTTATGATTGAATTTCATGAGAAAAAAGGACAAAAAAGAACCGGTTTTTTCCTTGTCCTGAGTCTCTGAACGATGTTGAGGATATCTCAAGAATGAAAAACGATTACAATATCCAAAAGATAGAAGAGAAGTGGCAAAAAATCTGGGAGAAAGAAAAAGCATTTCAATCCTGTGAGGATCTCCAGAAAACAAAATACTACTGCCTTGAGATGTACCCTTACCCTTCAGGCAAGATCCACATGGGTCAGGTCCGGAATTATGCGATTGGAGATGTCATATCCCGCTTTATGCAGATGAAGGGTTTGAATGTCATCCATCCGATTGGTTGGGATGCCCTGGGAATGCCAGCCGAGAATGCGGCTATCACCCAGGGAATCCATCCGCAGAAATGGACTCTGGATAATATTTCCCATATGAAGGGTCAGTTGAAGAGACTGGGCTTCAGTTATGATTGGTCAAGAGAGGTAAACACGTGTTTGCCGGAGTATTATAAGTGGAACCAGTGGATTTTTTTAAAGATGTTCGACAAGGATTTAGCTTACCGCAAAAAAAGCAGGGTCAACTGGTGTCCTCAATGCCAGACTGTCCTGGCGAACGAACAGGTCATCGGCGAGAAGTGTTGGCGGTGTGATTCTCTTGTCCAGCAGAAGGAGATGGAGCAGTGGTTCCTGAAAATAACCGATTATGCGGAAGAGCTCCTCTCCGGCCATGGACTTTTGGAAAAATGGCCAGAACACGTCCTGCTCATGCAGAAAAACTGGATAGGGAAGAGCGCAGGAGCCCATATCACTTTTCCGCTTCCTGATTCTTCCCTCTCCATTGAGGTCTTTACCACAAGGATTGATACAATCTACGGGGCAACGTTCATGGCGCTTTCCCCTGAGCATCCGTTGGGCCAGGAATTGATCGCGGATTCCAAAGAGAAAGAGAAATTGCAGTCCTGGATACAAAGGAATATCGAGACTCTTCGACTCAAAAAGGATGAGGGAGAAGTCGAAAAAGAAGGTATCGATACGGGCAAAAAAGCTGTTAATCCCTTCACTGGCGAAGAAATTCCGGTATGGATTGCCAACTTTGTCTTGATGGAGTACGGAACAGGTGCCATCATGGCTGTTCCTGGCCATGATCAAAGAGATTTCGAGTTTGCCAAGAAGTATTCCCTGCCGATCAAAGAAGTCATTGTTCCGGAGGGAAAATCTCCCAAAGGAAAGCTCGAAGAGGCTTTTGAGGACTACGGAGTGGTTGTCAATTCCGGGCCCTTTTCCGGCAAGCCTTGTGAAGAAGCCATGGAGGAGATGGCGAAGTATGCGAAGGAGAAGGGTTTTGGCCGCAAGAGTGTTTTGTTCAGAATCCGGGATTGGGGCATTTCGCGCCAGCGCTACTGGGGGACTCCGATTCCTGTGATTTACTGCCAGGAGTGTGGTATCGTCGGCGTTCCCTATGAGGATTTGCCTGTTTTGCTGCCTCATGAGGTGGAGTTCACGGGGGAGGAGGGTTCGCCTCTAGAAAATGTCGAGAGTTTTGTTAAAACATCCTGCCCAAAATGCAAGGGGGAAGCCAGACGGGAAACAGACACGATGGATACTTTTTTTGATTCATCCTGGTATTATTTCCGGTACACGTCCGCCCATGCAGAGAAGCTTCCTTTTGATCCTCAGTCTGCGGATTACTGGCTTCCGGTTGATTTGTATATCGGGGGCGTGGAACATGCCATCCTCCATCTGATCTATGCTCGGTTTTTCTGTAAATTCTTTAGAGATCAAGGCTTGACCGTTATCGAGGAGCCTTTTCCCCGTCTGCTCGCTCAAGGAATGGTGATCAAGGATGGGGCAAAGATGTCCAAATCAAAGGGAAATGTCGTCGATTCCGATGATATGATCGAAAAATATGGAGCGGATTCGCTGAGACTTTTTATCCTTTTTGCCTCTCCACCAGAAAAAGAGTTCATCTGGACTGATGAAGGGATTGAAGGCTGTTTCAGGTTCTTGAATCGCCTCTGGTCAACCGTGATCGATAATCTGGACTTATTTTCAGAAGAGGCCAATTCTCCAGATGAAGAGCTGGGAGAAGAAGCCGGAAAATTGAGAGTCAAGATGCACCAGACCATCAAAAAAGTCAGCGAAGACATTGAGAAGAGATACCATTTGAATACAGCCATTAGCTCTTTGATGGAATTTTATAACCAGGTTAAGAGAGATAAAGACATCCTGATACAGAGTCAAGAGGGGAGAGCCGTTTTAAGGGACTCCCTGGAAAGCCTTATTTTGCTTCTTTCGCCATTCGCACCTCACCTATGTGAGGAGCTCTGGGAGAAAACTGGACATAAGACTTTTCTTTTCTGGACACCCTGGCCCTCGTATGATCCAGAATTTGCCAGAGAGGAAAGAATCACGATCGTTGTCCAGGTCAACGGGAAATTAAGAGATAAGTTCGAAGTGGAGAGAGATTCAGATGAGGAAGATATAAAAGGGCAGGCCTTGGATTTGAGTCGTATAAAAAATATAATCGGAGACAAAGAGCCAAAAAAAGTCATTTATGTTAAAAATAAATTAGTGAATATAGTGAAATAAATATTTTTGGAACTCATATGAAAAGAATTCTCATATTGACATCCATTTGCTTGTTTTTCCTCCAGTGTGGCTATCATCTCCGGGGCACAGGAAGTTTCCTTCCTCCCCATATAAAAAGAGTCAATATCCCGATGTTTAAGAACTTAACCACTCGCTTTGAGCTGGACCTGAAATTGACCCATAGCGTTATCGATGAGCTTGTGGCCAGAGGGAAAGTTGAGATTGCAGAGGACACAAAGAGTTCGGATGCGGTGCTTATCGGGGAGATTGTAAGCTTCCAAGCACTTCCGATCGCTGTTTCCAGGGAGGCATCAGCAGACCGGTACAACATCATTGTGGTCACCAGGATCACATTGAAGGATTTAGTTAACCAGAAGATTATTTTCTCCAACCCAAACTTCCGGTACCTGGAAGTTTACGAAGTGCCTGAAGGAGAAGATTTCGAAACTGTGGAATCTGAAGCTCTGGATAAGATAGCGGAAAAATTTGCTCGCAGCTTAGTGACCAACATATTAGAAGGATTTTAGGGTTTGTACAGCTTTCTGCTGAATCAAAAAATTAGTGAAAACACAGTTGTCCCCTGTTATTTTTTTCATGGGGAAGAGACTTTCCTCGCCTTCCAATTTATCAACGAGCTCAAGAGCGTTCTGCTTTCTGAAGAAGTGCAGGAATACAACGTTGAGAGGTTCAATCTTGATGAGAATTCCTGGGCAGAAGTGATTGATTTAGCCAGAACCATTCCTTTTTTTCTCTCGCCCTGGCGCATAATCGTTGTCGAGTTATCCACAGGAAAAAAAGAAAACCTTTCTTCCCAGGAGAAGAGTATATTACAAGACTATTTTACTTCTCCATCTTCCCGGACTGTCATGGTCATCGTTTTTTCAGGAAAAATAAGAAGGACTAGTTCGTTCTTTAAATATTTTTCGTCTCTTCCCTCAGCAACTGTGCTCATCAAAGAACTGAGGTCTTTAAAGGATAGGGCTCTGTATGCCTGGATGGGTAAGAAGTTTTCGTCCCAGGGGAAGACAGCTGATCCTGAGGCGATGAGAAGGCTAGAGGAACTCATAGGAAATGACCTCAGAAGGATCAATAACGAGGCGGAAAAGCTCATGACGTATGTGGGGGAGAAAAGTGTGGTCGAGCTGGATGATGTCAACCAGATCTCAGGCTGGGTGAAAAATTTTTTTGAATGGGAGATTTCTGATAGTCTGGCAAGGGCTGATTTTGGTCAGTGCCTTCTTGTTTTGAATAATTTATTCAAGGAAGGGATTAAGCCTGAATACATCCTGGGCTCTGTGGTCAGGTTTTTCCGGGATATTCTTCAGGCAAAGCTTTTGGCTAAGGAAAAGGATGTCGATAAGAAGACGATTTTTAAAGAACTGAGGCCTCAAATCCATGAAAAGTTCGGAAACTTTTATACAACCAAGTTCAAGGAATTCTTCTCGCTTGTAGAGAGATTCTCGATGAGGGACCTGAATTATGTGCTGGCTGAGCTTGAGAAAGTTGATTTAAAGATAAAAACATCCGGGCTTAATCCCAAGACGCTTCTGGAGTCCTTCCTCTCTGATTATTGTCGACTTCGAGAAAAGGATAGGGTTACTTGGAAGGAGGGGAGGTGATCAATTCAACCTGATGGCTCAGCCGTGATTTGTATCTGTTGCCTTTGTTTTCGTGAATGGTTCCTTTTTTGACGGATTTATCGATGAGGGAGAATGTTGGAGGAAGAAGCTCTCGGGCGGTATCCTTGTCTTCATTCTGGATGGCCTCGCTTAATTTTTTTATCTGTTTACGCAGAGCAGATTTATTTTTTTTGTTTATGGCATTTCTGCGCAGACTCCGTCTCCACTGCTGTATGGCTGATTTATGTTGAGCCATTTCTCTCTCCTTTTTGAAAAAGGTATGATAAGATATATCTTCTTTAAAGTCAACTCTTTTAGCCGTTTTGAGTCATGGATTTGGAAAGAGATGAGCAAGAAATCAGGATGAGTTCGAGTGCGATGACTGATGTGCTTGGTGAGAGTGTTGAAATCCTAAACGTCGAATTCAGGTTTCAGGACTTTTCTCTGCAATAATATGAAACAAAAAGACCAGAATCGCAGACTTGTGAGATCGACTTTCGCGGTCGCCGCGCCTACGTTTCTGAGCCGAATCTTAGGCTATATTCGAGACGTGATCCAGGCCTACTTCATGGGAACTAGCGGGAGTATGGATGCTTTCGCCATAGGGTATATCATTCCCAATCTCATGAGGAGATTAATGGGAGAAGGAGCGATGACTGCGGCTTTCATCCCTGTTTTTACTCAGATGAAAGAGGAGAGGTCAAAGGAAGAACTCTGGAAATTTGCCAATATGTTCTTTTTTGACCTCACTTTGATTATGGCCTTTCTCACGGTCTTGGGGATAATTTTTGCTCCGATTTTAGTCAGGATTATCAGCTTTGGTTATGGCGGCGTTGAGGGAAAATGGGAACTGACCACTGTTTTGACACGATTCATGTTTCCTTACATGTTTCTGATTTGCCTGGCGGCTTTGGCCATGGCCATCTTGAATTCCTTCCGCAGGTTTTTCGTTCCTGCCTTTACTCCTGTCCTGTTCAACTTGGCGGTCATCAGCGCAGCCCTTCTCTTCGCTAAAAAGGCCGAAGAGCCTGCTTATGTTTTTGCCGTAGGAGTTGTCATCGGAGGAGTGCTGCAGCTTGGCTTCCAGATACCGTTCCTGTGGCGGAGCGGCATGCGCTTTAAGTTTGGTATGTCCTTTACACATCCCACGGTCCGAAAGGTGGCGAAGCTGATGGTCCCTGGGATTTTCGGTGCCGGGATTGTTCAAATCAATTTTGCCATTAGCCGGATGATTGCCACTTTGCTTGAGGAAGGCAGTGTTTCTTCACTCTACTATGCTTCCAGGGTTCAGGAGCTAACCCTGGGTCTCTTTGCCATCGCCCTTTCTATAGCCCTTCTCCCGACTTTTTCTGAACAGGCTGGGCGCAAGGATATCCAGGGCATGAAGAAGACCTTGGTCTTTTCAATCAAACTGATATTTTTTGTCACTCTTCCGGCTATGGCGGGATTACTTATTCTGAGTCGCCCGATCATTCAGGTTCTTTTTCAGCATGGTGTATTCGATGAAAAATCCACAACTACGAGTGCCCTATGTCTGTTCTATTTTGCCTTCGGCCTACCGTTCATTTCTGGAGTGAAGATTTTGTCCCCGGCTTTTTATTCTTTCAAGGATATAAAAACTCCTGTAGTCGTTGCTTTTATTGTCATGCTGGGCTATATAGACTTAGCCTTTATTCTGATGAATTCGCTTCAGGTAAGTGGCATTGCATTGGCTCTCTCCATTGCTTCGGTATTCAATTTCATAACGCTTTTTTTTCTCCTGGAGAGAAAAATTGGACGAATAGAAAAAAAAGGGTTTATCGTTTCAGCCATGAAATCTGCTTTATCGGCAGCGGTGATGGGCTCGGCGGTCTGGTTTTTTGTGGGTCAGTTTGATTTCCAGAGGCTTGCATTCCCTAAACAGCTCGGTCTTCTCTGTGCAGCGATTGTCGTGGGAATCGCGGTTTACGTGTTGATGAGCTTGATTTTTAACTATGAAGAGTTGAAAAACTTGAAGGATATTTTATCTCGTGAAAGATTTTTAAAAGGAAAAGAAGTTAAGGGATGAAAATCGTTCTCCAGAGGGTCAAGAAGGCCGCGGTTGAAGTTAAACAGAATGTTGTCGGGGAAATCG
>CAZSGR010000184.1:0-6336 GCA_964606185.1 uncultured Eubacteriales bacterium | reverse complement strand
GCGCAACAAGATGAACGAGTAGGCTCGTAAGGAATGCCTTATTGTCATTGCGAGCAAAGCGCGGCAATCTCATGAGGAAATTGAGAACAGTCCCTGTTCACTATTATTCCACTCAATGACGAAAATATTTTATCTTAAGAGATTGCCACGCTTTGCTCGCAATGACATAAGCATAAAATCATAGCATTGAGTTCGCTTTGATTTTAATATAATGAGATTGCCACGCTTCACTCGCAATGACACAAGATAAATTACTGAACCTTGCCCGCAATGATAAAGGGAATGAAATTTCCAAACATTTCCCTTATGATAATTCATACAGTGGACTTATGATAAAAAGATTGGGATTGAAATGCTGTATTTCTAACAATATCAGGAGGGAGGGAGAATGAAAGAATTTAAGTTATTAATCAATGGAAAATGGAAAGGTTCGGAAGAAACCAGGGAAATTCAATCCCCCTACAACCAGGAACCTGTGGCCAAAATTCACTTTGCCGGCACTCCTCAAATGGAAGACGCTGTGACAGCCGCCCATGAAGCCTTTGCCAAAACCAAAAAGCTCTCGAGCCTGGAACGCTCTCAAGCACTGGAGAAAATCTCTTCGGAAATCGACAGGGACAAAGAAGAACTCGCCAGGTCCATAGCTCTCTCTTCCGGAAAAACGATTAAATCCTCCCGAATCGAGGTCGAAAGAGCCGTTAACACATTCAGCATCGCCTCTGAGGAAGCCAAAAGAATAGGAGGAGAGATCATCCCTCTCGACTTAAGTGCCCAAACAGAGGAGAGATGGGGTTTGGTCAGGCATTTTCCTGTGGGTGTCATCGGCGCCATCAGCCCGTTTAACTTTCCACTCAACCTTGTCGCTCACAAAGTGGCTCCTGCCTTTGCATCCGGAAACTCGGTCGTCCTCAGGCCTGCTTCTCAAGTGTCCATCACATCGATGCTTCTCGGTAAAATCATCCAGGGAACGGATTACCCTGCCGGCGGCATAAACGTTGTTCCCTCTGGGTACGAAGCGGCGGAGGTTCTGCTCAATGATGATAGAGTCAAAATGCTCACCTTCACGGGGAGTCCGGAAATCGGCTGGGCGCTTAAAAAAAAGGCTCACAAAAAGAAAGTCACACTTGAGCTCGGGGGAAACGCGGCCGTTATCGTCGAGCCCGATGCCAATCTGGATTTTGCCCTTCCCAGGATAATTTTGGGCGCTTTTTCTTATTCAGGACAGATCTGCATATCCATCCAGAGGATTTTTCTCCATGAACAAATCTACGACCGATTCATGGCTGATTTCATAGATGCCACTCAAAAACTCAAAATGGGAGATCCCCTGGAAGAAGACACAGATATCGGTCCCATGATCAACCTTGGCGCGGCAGAACAGACTGAGGAATGGCTCACTGAGGCTGTTGAAAGCGGCGCGCGCATCATCACAGGAGGAAAAAGGGAAGGATCCATGTTCGAGCCAACGATCCTGGGAAATGTCAAACCCGAACTCCGTATCTCCTGGCTAGAAGCTTTTGCGCCTGTAGTCGTTATCTACCGTTATAAAGATTTTAAGGACGCTTTAAAGGGAGTCAACTATTCAATCTACGGCCTCCAGGCCGGGATTTTCACAGGAAACCTGAACAAGGCTTTCCGAGCTTATGAGGTACTCGATGTTGGCAGCGTGATCATCAACGATATCCCGACTTTCCGGATCGACCACATGCCCTATGGCGGAGTGAAGGAATCTGGCTTTGGCCGGGAAGGCCTAAAATACGCCATCGAAGAAATGACAGAAATGAAATTGATGGCCATCAACCTGAAAATTTAAAGAGTTGCATCTCAATTTAGTATCAGGGTCAGGCCTTGAAAGTTGAGATATAGGGGTCAGGCTTTGCCAGTATTGATGCTATTTATACTGGAATCAAGTCAATATCTAACTATACAGATAAAGCCTGACCCCTATATCTCACAAAGCCTGACACCGAATAACTTTCAAGGCCTGACCCCAAAAATATAAAAAATTGAGACCTGATCCCAAATATTTCTTGACAGGTTTTCTTCCACAGCCTAAACTAAATCCTAAATCATACCTTATAAATTCATCACTACCCGGAGGTATTTTATGAAAGTCATAAGTTTCTCCAAGGTCAGAGACATCATCAAAGACCTGGTTCAAAAAGCAAACTTCGAGCTCCAGGACGACGTCATCGATGTCATCAAAAAAATGGAAAAAAAAGAGGAATCTCCGGCAGGAAAAGAAGTCATCAAACAAATCCTTGAAAACGCCAAGATTGCCAAAGACGAGAAGCTCGGACTCTGCCAGGATACCGGGCTGGCTGTTTTTTTTGTGGAGATCGGCGAGGATGTTGAACTTCAGAAGGATGATGGATTGGGAAGCTTGAGAGACGCGATTACCGCAGGCACAAGAGCTGGTTATGAGGAAGGATATCTTAGGAAATCTGTTGTTGAAGACCCCATCCGGAGAAAGAACACAGGTGATAACACTCCCGCCTATATTCACTGGGAGCTCGTGCCCGGTGATGTCTTCAAGGTGACGTTTATCGCCAAGGGAGGAGGAGCTGAAAACATGAGCGCTGTGCGGATGTTCGCCCCGGCTGCCGGCCAGCAAGGGATTGAGGATTTTGTTGTTGAGACCGCGGATAAGGGCGGTTCTAATCCCTGCCCGCCGATCGTAGTCGGAGTGGGTGTCGGAGGAAATTTTGAGTATTCCACGCTTCTAGCCAAGAAAGCGCTCCTGAGGAGGCCTTTGGGCTCCCACAACTCTGATCCATTCTATGAAGACATGGAAAAAAGGCTTCTGGAGAGGATAAACAACCTGGGAATAGGTCCCCAGGGAATGGGGGGAAGAATCACTGCTCTTGCGGTCCATGTTGAGGCTTTTCCCTGCCACATCGCGTCCATGCCAGCCGCTGTTAACATCCAGTGCCATTCCCACAGAGTGCTCAGCTTCGAATTGTAATCTACAAAAAGTGTGTCATCTATTTCTGAATTAAGAAAGAGGATGAAATGATAGAAATCCGGTTTCATGGGAGAGGAGGCCAAGGCACTGTTGTGGCTTCCAAAATCCTGGCTGACGCCATTTCCAAAGAAGGGAATTACGTCCAGGCTTATCCTGAATTCGGCGTCGAAAGGAGAGGCGCTCCTGTTATTGCCTTCATTCGCATCGATGACAGCCCCATTTATGACAAAAGCCGAATCTATAAACCTGACCATGTCGTTGTTGTCGATCCCACTCTTATCGAGGCAATCGATGTTACAGAAGGCCTGAAAGAGGGAGGTATAATCATTGTCAACTCCGATAAAAAACCTGAGGAGTTGGAGTTCCCGGATAAATATAAAGTGGTGACTATAAATGCTACAGGCATCGCCATCAAACACAAACTTGGGACTCTGGCCACTCCCATTGTCAACACATCCGTTGTGGGAGCAGTTGTCAAGATACTGAATCTGGCCAAAATCGAATCCGTGCTGGAAGCCATCCGTGAAGGAGTCCCTTCAAAGCACGAAGATAATTTAGCCGCAGCCAAAGAAGCGTACGAAAAGGCATGACGTAAACAGGATGATTATACTTTTCTTTGGTATACCTGTTTTTTCAGCCCGTTACGAATAAAATGATGAAATGGAATTCTATTCCAGAAAAGTCAATATTCCAGTTCAGCCCCCACATGTTTACTCCTGAAAGTCAGACTCAAAAATTCACTACTCCTGAAACAGCAATTAATTCCTCTTTTCCTATAGACATGGTATAATATATGGTGATTATCCGATTGAATTCGCAATTAATCACCCGGCATTCAAATTATAATCTAAAGAGAAGTTCTCTTTCTCTGCATTTCATCATGCGCATGACAAGGCAATAATAATGGTGAGGGTATCTATGAAAAAAAAGAAACAGGCTCAAAAAATAGTTTTTAAGTCTGAAAAGGAGGTTCCTCTGATGCCGATGTCCATAGGCTCCATGCTTTATAATAAAACAGGGGTCTGGAGGAACATCAAACCCGTCATCGACCTTGAAAACTGCATTCAGTGCGGCATCTGCTGGAAGTTCTGCCCTGATGTAGCTATCACTATTGAGGATGAATGGCCTGTGATCGACTATGACTACTGTAAAGGCTGCGGCCTCTGCGCTGAGGAATGCCCTTCTAAATGCATCGCCATGGTGGAGGAAGAAAAATGAGAAAAGTCATCATGGGAAATCACGCTCTTTCTTACGGAGCAATGCTCGGCCGGGCCCAGGTGATCGCTGCCTACCCGATAACTCCTCAGACTCAGGTTGTTGAGCTTCTCTCTGAAATGTGCGCGGACAAGACTCTTGACGCCATGTTCATCAAGGTGGAATCCGAACATTCAGCCATGGCGGCCTGCCTCGGGGCATCCCTGACAGGAGCGAGAACCTTCACCGCGACATCATCCCAGGGCCTGACCCTCATGCATGAGCTGCTTCACTGGGCATCCGGCGGAAGGCTTCCTGTTGTCATGGGAAACATCAACCGGGCCATGGCTCCTGGCTGGAGTATCTGGTCGGATCAGAACGACAGTCTTTCCCAGAGGGATACTGGCTGGATTCAGTTCTACTGCGCGAACAACCAGGAAGTCCTGGATACCGTGATTCAGGCGTTCAAAGTTTCAGAAAAGCTGCTCATCCCCAGCATGGTGATTCTCGATGCTTTCACTCTATCTCATACCTACGAAGTGGTGGACATCCCTGAACAGAAAAAAGTGGACGAATTTCTCCCCCCGTTTAAACCGGAAATCAGACTGACTCCTGACGATCCTCATGCTTTCGGCGGTCTCACCTCGCCTGAACATTATTTTGAACTGAGGTATAAACTTCAAAAAGACATGGAAAAAGTTGAAGCCTTAGTCGAAAAAACGGGGAGAGAATACGAACAGATGTTCGGCCGCTATCTGGGCATTGTGGATAAACATCTCTGCGACGATGCAGATTTGATCTTTGTGACATCCGGGACTATGGGATCCACAGCAAGGGTGGCCGTGGATGAGCTCCGGAAGGAAGGGATCAAGGCAGGAAATCTCAGAATCAAATTATTCAGGCCATTCCCCTTCGAGATCGTCCGGAATATTGCCAAAGGAGCCAAAAAGGTCGCCGTGGTGGATCGAAACATCTCATATGGCCATCATGGAATGTTCTTCCAGGAAGTCAAATCTGCCGTTTTCGGGCATACGGATGGCTTGCCCATCTTCGGCTTCATTGCAGGCCTGGGAGGAAGGGATATCACTCCATCGACCTTCAGAGAAATCGCTCAATATACTCAGGAGAAAGAGAAGCCAGAAGATGACATTGTCTGGATAGGAGTGAAAAAATGAGCAAAGAAAAGAAGATGAGGCTTTCGCTCCCTGAAGAAGAACTGATGAACTCCGGCCACTTGGCCTGCCAGGGGTGTGGCGCCACCTTAGCCATGAGGTATGCCCTTAAAGCTCTGGGACAAAAAGTCGCGCTTTGCATCCCTGCCTGCTGCTGGTCGGTCATAGACGGACCATTCCCCTACTCCTCTCTTGACGTTCCAATATTTCACTGCGCTTTTGAAACCGCGGCCGTATCCGCCTCAGGGGTCAAAGCCGGCCTGGAAATGGTCGGAGATACAGAGACAACCGTGGTGGCATGGGCTGGTGACGGCGGAACGTTCGACATCGGCATTCAGGCTCTCTCGGGAGTGGCGGAGCGAAACGATGACATTATCTATATCTGCTACGACAATGAAGCGTACATGAACACGGGAATACAGAGAAGCTCAGCCACGCCCTACGGAGCATGGACCACCACAACACCCGTCAAGCACTTCAAGAACAGGCCAAAAAAAGACATTGAAGCCATAATGGCTGCCCACCGCATTCCTTATATAGCGACAGCCAGCGTGGGGTATCCTGAAGATCTCTTCAAGAAAGTCAAAAAAGCCAAGGATATGAAAGGAACACGATTCCTCCATATCTACGCTCCCTGTCCTTCGGGCTGGAAGAGCAGACCCGAAGATACGATCAAACTTTCCCGGATGGTCGTCCAGAATGCAACTTTTCCACTCTTTGAGATCGAGTGGGGCGAGAAATACACTCTGAACATCAAGCCCAAAGAAAAAAAACCAATAGACGACTATTTGAAAATTCAGGGACGATTCCGGCATCTGACAAAAAAAGATATCGACTACATCCAGGAGGAAGTGGATAAGAAGTGGGAAAGGCTACTGGCAAAAGTGAACGGCCGTTAATAGCCAGATTAGCCTGGATTATTCACGAACCAAGGTTGCTGTAGACTCTGTTGCGAAGAGCGAAGCGACAGCGGCAATCCCATGACTGTGCGCACGAACATGAGAT
>CAZSGR010000183.1:0-6668 GCA_964606185.1 uncultured Eubacteriales bacterium | reverse complement strand
CATATCATTGAAAATAATGTATAGTATCGGCATATTTTATGAATAATTCAGGTTAATTACCGAGAATAAACAACAGGCTCGTTTTTCTGCAACAAAAGGGACAGTCCTTATTTCCTTAATAAAAGGACTTAAAGGGACAGTCCTTACAGAAAAAGCAGCCTGTCTCTTTTTTAAAAAAAAAGCCCCATCACAAGTGATAGGGCCTTTTTAGCTCTATTCGGGCAGGCTCAGCCGTCAAGGATTTTGTCGACTTCTTCTTTATCCACATCAATGATGTAAGGAATGCCGCTGATGTTGGCCGAGTCTTGAGTGAGAGCGGCGATATCATCCCGCGTGATGTATTTCAAGGCGAATTTTCTGTTTCCGGCCATGAGCTGGCGCAGTCCCTGGCTGAGTCTGTGAAAATAGGTGTAAAGGCCCATTGCTCCGGTCGGAATATCGTTGAACCTGTCCTTGAATTTTTTCTTTAATTCCGGTGCTGTAACGAATATTTCTTCAGCTGTATTGCCAAAGCGTTCAACATATACAGGAATCTGATCTTCATTGATTCTCTTACCGATTGTTTTACCGACCATCGTGGCTGCCATGGGTCCTCTGGCCATGCCAACGGCCTTGAAATACGGAGCACCCAGGGCCATAACTTTGTAGATCTGGTCTTCGAAGGTGATCCCTCCGGCGGCGGCCACATCCGGAATGTATTCTCCCTTTTCATCGAGCTTCCGGAGGTACTGATACAGCAGGGACCAGATTTCCACACTGGGGATGCCCCATTCATTCATCATCCGCCAGGGACTCATTCCTGTCCCCCCGCCGGCTCCATCGACCGTGAGCAGGTCGAGCTTGGCCTTGGAAGCATATTTAACAGCTCTGGCCAGGTCGACCGGTCTGTACGCTCCAGTCTTCAAGAAGATATATTTAGCTCCTGCTTTTCTGAGTTCCTCCACTCTTTGCATAAAACTTTCTTCTTCAACCATTCCTAATCGAGAGTGCCTCTCGAATTCCTTGAAACTGCCTTTTTCGAACGAGTTGATAACAGAGGGATCCTCGGGATCAGGAAGAACGATGTATCCTTTTTTCTTCAATTCCTGAGCTTTTTTAAGACTTTTGATCTTCACTTCGCCCCCGATATCCTTGGCCCCCTGCCCCCATTTCAGCTCGACAGTTTCGATGCCAAGCTTATTGATGACATATTCTTGAACTCCCAGCCTGGTATCCTCTACATTGGCCTGGACCACAACTGTTCCGTACCCATCCTCTTGAAAGTCCCTAAAAAATTTCACGCGCGATTCCATGTCTGGGGAACGGACAATTTTTCCATTCTTGATCTCGGATTCGTCATCCATGCCGCAGACATTTTCCCCGATGGTGAGGATTGACCCGGAAAGAGCGGCGCCTTTGGCCAGTCCTTCCCAATTCTGTTTAGCCACGTTCGTTGAGCCCATTCCTGAGATGATAAAAGGAACTTTCAATTTGATTCCTTTATCATGCCCTATGGTTGTTTCGATCGTCACTTTGGGGAAGGTCGCTTTGTCGCTGTCCGCTTCGACTCCATGTGCTCCTGCAGCGGTTCCCATAATAGTGAAATCGGAGAGGTCGACCGGGTAGTCCTTTTCAGAGGCAGCTGTAATGATTCCGAAAGGTTGCGGGTAGAGAACCTCATGCCCTCGATAGGCGGATTTTCCGATTTCACACATGCCGATGCATCCATCCACACAGGTCACACACATTCCACTGAAAGGACTGATGGAACCTTCTGTCCTGTTTTTGGTAAGTGTTGCCGCGCTTCTATTGAGTTTTGTATAAGACATTCTGTTTACCTCCTTATATTCTCATTTATCGGAAACCAGTGAGAAGCGTAAAAACAGTCTTTTTTGCCACTCATTGTTTGTTATTCTGAAGTCTTTTCCTTTTCGACAGATTTTTCTTTACTCTCTCTGACACAGGTGCCGCAACGGCCGGCATCATACATCCAGCATTGAAGGTCATCGTAATGATCCAGACAGGTGGGATCTAAATTTAAACAGGCATTGCAGACTGCAGTATCGGCCTCGGGCCCCTGGCACTTCAGCTGGCAGGCCGGACAGATATACATGCATGCGCCGCAGAGTCGACATTCCTCTGAGCGGATGTTGAAGGGCGTGGATATTTTTCTTTTATGCCCTCGGTTTTGAAATCCGATAGCCCGTCCGTCCATCTGCTCAGCGCACATGCGTACACACAGACCGCAGAGGATGCATTCCTCGTTTCGGATCTTAAAGCGGACTTGTTTCACTCCGAATTTAGAGGCTAAGTCCTGTATAATTTTTGAGTTTGGAGCCAATGACAGCATCAGCTCGATCATCATTTTTCGTGTTTCGATGACTCTTTTTGTATCGGTCCGGACAATCAAGCCTTCCTCGACCGGATAGGTGCAGGATGAAACGAGCTTCGCTTTCGAGCCCTCGCCAACTTCTACGAGACAGAGACGGCAGCCTCCATAGGGACTTAAGCCTTCGTTGTAACACAGAGTCGGGATTTCGAGTCCGTAAAACTTGGCTGTCTCCAGAACGGTCCAGCCTTCTTCGGCCTTTACTTCCAGTCCATTCATGGTTAGATTAATCATTTCATCCTTCCCATTGCGTTTTTTCCCTCTTTAGTTTCCAGTTCACATCTTAGGCAGCGTCTTGCTTCATTGAGGGCTTTTTCTTCAGTTAACCCTAATTCGACTTCTTCAAAGTTCTTTTCTCTTGCACTCAGAGGCAGCCTTGGCATTTTTACTCTTTTTGCTTTTTGAATTTCTTCTTCAGTCAGTTCCACTGGTTCAACATAGAGCGAGGGCCTGCTGAGTTTGTATTCCCTGGCTAATTTTTTTCCTTCGAGATATTTTTCGATGGATACTGCGGCTATCTTTCCTGCAGCAATGGCCTCAACCACAGTTCTGGGACCAGTGACTGCGTCGCCGCCGGCGAAGACACCTTCTCTATCAGTCAAGAGAACTTCCTCATTAGCTATAAGAGTACCCCATTTGGTCACTTTCAGGCTGTCTTTGTCCTTCACGAATGAAATATCGGGCCTTTCGCCTATGGCAGGAATAAGTGTGTCTAATTCGACCGAGAACTCGGAGCCCTCAACTGGAATAGGCCGTCTTCTGCCGCTTTCATCGAGATCGCCTAGCTTCATCCGGATACATTCTAAGCTGACCAATTTTCCATTTTGTGATAATACTCTCTTGGGCGCAACTAAATACTGGATTTCGATTCCCTCTTGGATGGCACTGTCTATCTCTTCTTCGAAAGCGGGCATTTCTTTTCTCGTTCTTCTGTAGAGTATCGTCACTTTTTTACAATCCTTATTTCGGATAGCCACTCGGGCCGCATCGATGGCGGCATTTCCCCCGCCGATGATTCCTACTCTATTACCCAGCTTGACTTGTTCATCCAGATTAACGGCGTGAAGCAGCTCCATAGCCTGAATAACGCCTTCTGTCTTTTCTCCTGGAATCTTCAAATCCATCGATTTGTGAGCACCAGTGGCAATAAATACAGCGCTGTATCCTTCTTTGAAAATATCATCGATAGAGAAATCTTTTCCCAAAGTCATATTTGTTTTGATGATGACGCCAGATTTTATGATATTTTCAATGTCAAAGTTTAGAATTCTTCTTGGTAATCTGTGCTCTGGTATCCCTATCGCCAGCATCCCTCCCGGAACTGGCAAGGATTCAAAGATAGTTGCCTGGTATCCTTTCAGGCATAGATTGTATCCAGCAGTTAATCCTGCGGGTCCTGCGCCTATAATGGCCACTTTTTCCTTTTTGGTCTCAACAGACTCGATAGGGATTTGATAGTTGTTTTTTCTTGCCCAATCAGTGACAAAGCGCTTCAGGTCCCGAATGGCAATCGGCTCTCCTATTTCTCCGGCTCGACAAACAGTTTCACATGGATGATGGCAGACTCGGCCGCAGACTGAAGGCAGAGGATTATCTTTGAAGATGATTTTCAAAGCCTCTTCGAATTTTCCTTGAGCAATGAGAGCAATATAGACCGAGGCTTCTTGGTCAATGGGACAAATGTATTGACAGGGAGCAGAGACGATTTCTTTGCAGACAAGAGCAGGACATTTCTTTTTGGAGATATGGCTTTCGTATTCTTTTTTGAAATACCTGAGTGTTGACAAGACAGGATTTGCAGCAGTTTGACCCAAGCCACAAAGAGATGCATCTTTTGTGGATTGAGCCAACTCTTCAAGCAGCAGAATATCGTCATCCTTTCCTACTCCTTCTGTTATATCCCTGACTATTTCCCACATTCTTTGCGTTCCCTCTCGACATGAGAGGCATTTGCCGCAAGACTCGTCTCGAAGAAAATTTAAAAAGTACTTGGCCACATCGACCATGCATGTGTTCTCGTCCATGACGATCATTCCGCCAGATCCCATTATGGAACCAGCCTGTCTTAAGCTCTCGTAGTCTATGGGCAGATCCAGTTTCTCTTTTGGGAGGCATCCTCCTGAGGGTCCACCGGTTTGCACCGCTTTGAACTCTTTTCCCCAAGGAATTCCTCCCCCGATGTCAAAAATGATCTCTCTGAGAGTAATTCCCATGGGGACTTCAACCAGGCCAGTGTTGTTGATTTTTCCGACCAAGGAGAATATCTTTGTTCCCTTGCTTCCTTTGGTTCCGATTTTGGAAAACCAATCTGATCCCTTTTCGACAATTAATGGAATATTCGCCCATGTTTCGACATTGTTGATGTTAGTCGGTTTTTTCCATAAACCTTTTATAGCCGGGAATGGTGGTCTCTGTCTTGGTTCTCCAACTCGTCCTTCCACTGAAGCGATCAGCGCTGTTTCCTCTCCGCAGACAAATGCCCCAGCTCCTTTCGAAATATGGATTTTAAAATTGAAGTCGGTTCCGAGAATTTTTTCACCAAGAAGTCCTAGCTTTTCTGCCTGGGAGATAGCTCTAACGATATGTTTCACAGCAAGAGGGTATTCATCCCTGACGTAGATGTAACCTTCTTCGGCGCCGATGGCGTAGGCACCAATAATCATCCCTTCGAGAACGCGATGCGGATTTCCTTCCAATATGCTGCGGTCCATATAAGCGCCGGGATCTCCTTCATCGGCATTGCAGATGATGTATTTTGTATCGCCTTTGGCTTTTCTTGCGAATTCCCACTTGTATCCAGCGGGAAATCCTGCTCCTCCCCGGCCTCTCAAGCCAGATTGCTTTATAATCTCGATAACTTCTTCAGGAGTAAATTTATCCAGAACTTTCGCCAGCGAACCGTATCCACCTATGGAGAGATAGTCATCGATATCAGTCGGATCAATAAGAGCATTGTCGCCGAGAAGGATCCGTTTTTGCTTTCGGTAGAAGGAAATATCACCTTCTTGGAGGGCATTTTTTTCCGAGATCGGGTCAGAATACAGGAGTCTGTCGATAATTTCATTCTTAATGATTGTTTGAGACATGATATCCGCGGCGTCTTTGGGCTGAACCTTCTGGTAAAATATATTTTGAGGTTGAACGATGATATTGGGTTCGACCTCACAGAATCCATGACACCCCGTGACTTTAATCTTGACCTTATCTTCTAACTCTTGCTTCTTTAAAGCTTTTTTAAGGGATTCAATGACTTTTAAAGAACCGCGGGCTTGGCCGCATGTTCCGGCAGAAACAGTTAATACAGCCTTTTTTTCAGATTGTCTGTTTTGGACTTGATTCTGTATGGCCTGAGTCAAATCCTCAACTGTTTTTATCCTCTTAGTTGTTTTCATTTTTTTTCTCTTTTTTCGCATACTTCTTTAAGATAGAACTGACCTTTTGGATCGTTGTCTGAGCGTAATAATCATCGTCAACAACTACCACTGGTCCGATAGCACAACAGCCTAAACAGGCAACCGTTTCTAGACTGAAGTATTTGTCTTCTGTGGTTTTTCCAGCTTGGATGTCCAGTTTTTTTTCGAATTCATCTAGAATTTTCGATCCCCCTCTCACGTGGCAGGCCGTTCCCAGACAAACTGTTATGAGATGCTTTCCTCTTGGTTCGAGGCTGAATGCGCGGTAAAAGGTCGCGACTCCAAGGATGTCAATAAGAGGAATACTTAAAGTCTTTGAAACGATTCTCAGTGCTTCCTGGGGAAGATAATTATATTCTTCCTGAATGTCCTGAAGGATCGATATGAGTGCTTTCTTTTCACTGCGGTATTTTGTTACGAATGATTTGACTTTTGATTCTTGAACTTCCACAGATTTTCCTCCATGTTAGGTAATTTTCGATAATACAGAAGCAAGGAGAAATCTTTCTTTTGAGCTGAACAGCCATGGTCTGGGGTTTTGTGTGGAATCATTTTATTTATTTAACTGATAATCAGAATCGATCATCGAAAATTGTGTGCCTTGATTGATTTGGGGAAGAAAGACTAGCGAAAAAGATGGAATTTATGATTCCTCCTTTAAGTATGAATATGGTATTTTATGTATTAATAATATAAATTACGACAAAATTTTATAACAAATAAACATTACCATTGTCAATATTTTTGGAAACTGGAGTTCCCTCAATTTTCTTCCAGAATAACATTGATTATACTCATAATAAACAGGTTACACATATCCCAAACTGGAAACACATTTTCTCAGGGCCAGGGTCTATGGGGATGAAGGAGCGGAATAGAGGATTTAG
>CAZSGR010000182.1:0-6747 GCA_964606185.1 uncultured Eubacteriales bacterium | reverse complement strand
AAAGGATATTCTTTTATAAACATCGCCGGTTTCGCGATCGGCATGGCCTGCTGTCTCCTTATCCTCCTCTATGTCCGCCATGAATTGAGTTATGACAGCTATCATAAGGATGTCGAAAGAGTATGCCGGATCGTTCAGGACATCCGCACTCAAACCGCAAACCGTGTTTTTGTTCCAGTTTCACCCATGGTAGCTCCAACATTGAAATCCGATTATCCTCAGGTGGAATACGCTGCCCGGGCTTTTACCTTTACGGGTTCCCGGTTGGTCAGGCGGAAAGACACATTCTTCTATGAATACCGTTTCATGTATGCAGACCAGGAACTGTTTGATGTTTTGACTTTTCAGTTTATCCAGGGAAATCCACAGGGAGCCCTGACCCGGCCGAATACGCTGGTGGTGTCACAGAGGATGGCGATTAAGTATTTCGGCAATGTAAATCCCCTAGGAGACACTCTGGAGATCAATCAGCAGGAATACGAGATAACAGGAGTTGTGAAGGATTGCCCGGAAAATACGCATTTGAAGTATGATCTTATCGCTTCTTTAGAGACGCTCAAAGACTGGCAGGAGATGTCTAACTGGTATTCGACCATGTTCTATACCTATATAAAGCTTAGACCGGATGTGAATATGAAAGAGTTTTCCCTGCAAGTCAGCCGTCTTGCCGATAAATATATCGGGGAACAGCTAGAGAGCTGGGGATCCACTTATCATTACTTCCTGCAGCCCTTGTCCAGTATACACCTCCACTCTAATCTCCGCTACGAGACCGAGCCCCCGGGAAATCCTGTCTATATAACAATTTTTTCCTTTGTGGGCCTTTTTATTCTCATCATTGCCTGTCTGAACTTTATGAATCTCTCCACCGCGCGCGCGACGAACAGGGCTAAAGAAGTCGGCTTGCGCAAAGTTGTGGGCGCTCAAAAGCTTCAGCTCATCGGCCAGTTTTTGGGAGAGTCACTGCTGGTGGCGTTTCTGTCGTTGGGCCTGGCGATGGTCATTGCCAGGTTTGCGATTCCCCTATTGAACGATCTGACCGGAATATCATTGAGCTTCGATGCGCTTCTGCTGCCGGGCGTGTTGCTCTCCCTGATCGGTGGCGCGGTCCTTGTGGGGATGGCTGCAGGCCTTTATCCTGCGTTCGTGCTTTCTGCTTTCAGACCGGCTGTTACTCTCAAAGGAGCTACGAGTGCAGGTACTCAAGGTTTTGCCCTGAGAACTGTTCTTGTGGTCGTTCAGTTTGCGATTTCTGTCATGCTTATTATCGGGACTCTGACCATGTACAAGCAGTTCAATTTCATGAAAAACCAGTATTTGGGATTTGAAAAAGAGCAGAAACTCATCCTCCCTCTCCGGGGCGGGATCAACATCCAGGAGAATTTTGCATCTGTAAAAGATATGTTTTCCAAGCACTCCTCAATAACCGGAGTCACGGTTTCTTCCACTGTTCCGGGGCGAGGAGTGTCGAATTTTGGCGTCAGTCTGGTCGGAGAAGATGACACTAAAAATCAATCGATGTTCCATATGTATTTTGATGATGATTTTATCCCTGATTATGGAATAGAAATCGTGGCTGGACGAGCCTTTCAAAAAGAGATGAAGACAGACTTCATGGGAGCGTTTCTCATCAATGAGGCGGCAGTCAAAGCTTTTGGCTGGACCAATCCTGAGGAAGCGCTCGGAAAGCGGATGCAAACAGGGCATGGAGGCCGGGTGAATCCGATAATCGGTGTGACTAAGAATTTCCATTATCGCGGACTCCAATCTGAGGTGGAACCTCTGGTTATGGAGTTTTTGCCATGGACTTTCCGGTATATCACTTTCTCCATAGATATCACTGACTTGAATGAGACTCTGGCCTTTGTCAAGTCTCAGTGGGAGGCTTTGTGGCCGGGTTATCCTTTCGAGCAATTTTTTCTGGATACGGACTTTGACCGGCAGTACCGGGCAGATGAACAGATTGGGAATGTATTCGGAATTTTTACTTTTTTGGGATTATTCATCGCCTGCCTGGGGCTGTTGGGATTGGCTTCGTTTACAGCCGAAAGCCGGACCAAAGAAATCGGTATTCGAAAGGTTCTCGGAGCCTCGGTGGGAGGAATCGTCCTCATGCTCTCCAGGCAGTTCACAAAATGGGTTCTGCTGGGCAACTGTATTGCCTGGCCTGTCGCTTATTATTTCATAAACAGGTGGCTGAAAAATTTCGCCTTTCGCGTCGATATCGGAGTCTGGACATTTGTGCTGTCAGGAATTCTTGTATTGTTGGTTGCCATACTAACAGTTAGCTACCAATCCATCAAAGCGGCTGTGGCCAACCCTGTGGATTCGCTGAGGTATGAGTGAACACAGAGATTTAATAGTTAGATGAAATTAATCCTTAAAAAAGTTCATTTATACCTTTGAGTGGTTTCCTGAAGTGTCAGCTCTCCGAGTAAGAGCTGGGATGATTCGGCGCCATACACCCACTCATCAAAGTATTTTTTCAGGTCCTTGTTTGATATTTCTTCTGCCAGGTTTCTGAAGTCTTCAAGTGCTGCTCCCTTTTCCTGGTATCTCTCCACATACGTGCGGAAGATTTCCTTGAAGTCCGTGTCGCCGACAATCTCATGCAGCACATACAGAGCGAGCGTACCTTTTGTGTAAGACGCACCGGTCAGGCCGGCCTTACCGTAATCACATATCGGAGTCGTGGCCAACTTTTTCTCGTATTCGCATTGCGATTTGAATCTGCTGCGAAGTCTTTCGAGGGTTTGGACAAACCTTTCTTGGCTGTGTAATTCTTGTAAAACCAGCGTCATAAAATAGTTGGCAAATCCCTCGGACAGCCATCTGGAAGGCATCTCATCCAGAGGAGGCACGTCCCACAAATGGGCGACTTCATGATAGATGTGACTCACATCCCTTTCTGCAGAAAATGATTCAGCTGGCAGCAATATGGAAGCTTTAGCTGCCTGTCCGCCGTAGCCTTCGGGCGTTTCTATAACCGTCACCTGGCGCTCTACGCCCATTTTTCCCAACCAATTTGTGTAAAGATCCATACTGTTTGTCATCCCGGTAAGAATCCGCTCCGCACCTTCTTTATCTTCATCGAAGTGGTAGACTCTGAAATTGCGGGCTTCATCCTCGAGCAGGTCAAATTTGGCGGCCGCGATATCGATCCTAAAATCAGGCAGTTGGCTTTTGAATGAGAATACAGTTCTGTTGCCTTCCTCCCTTTTCTCTTCCAGCCATCCTCCATTGGCCACTACGTAATCTTTGGGAACTGAGATCCGAAGCTCGAAATCAAAAGTATCGTTCACGCCAGCAATAAAACTATTCCAGCTGTTGTCTGAGATCTCAGGGTAGGCAAAGACGTCCTCTCTGATCATGATGAAATCAACGCCAATATGGTCCTTGGTGTAGCGGAAAACCTCCTGGTATCCGTAAATAAAGCCGCCGTAGGAGATGGTGACAGATCCTTCCTTTCCGGGAGGAATCGGCTTGGAAAGTTTAATCTCTGCTTTGTTGACCTGCCAGACCGGAGAGAAATCCTGTATCTTCACCACTTTTTGAGTGAAGGGGAGGGCTTGGCCCTGGCTGTTTGTGACTGACTTGATTTCGAGCAACCTGTAGAGCAGGACAGGGATGGATGCGAGGGATGTTTTACCGTCGTTTTTAAAAGTGATGGTGCACTTTCCCTGAATGGTTTCGTTTTCAGGTTGAAGTTGGTTTGAGGGGTACAGGTCCAGGATGAGATTGTAAAGTGTGACATCCACAGATGTCTTTTGAAGCGCCTCTCTGTTTGTGGGCTTGGCGCATGATCCGAGTAAGAACAACATGAAAAGAATCCACAAACAGCAAAAAAATGGTCCGGAATTTCTCGTGTATTTTTGCATCATTCCTTCCTCATATATGATTTCTTCCAAATCGCCAGCCAGCATAATACCATTTTCACTCTCTAATGTCCCCACTAATTATCCGATGCTCTCTTATTAGTGAAAATCTATCTATCTAAACTTCTTTTCCACAGCATCTTGCGCTGTGCCTCGCATCTACAGCAACCTCGACTCGTGAATAATCCAGGTTAAAAACGCAATTATTACAATTGGCAGTTTAATCACTAAAATTATCTTGATTGCCTTTTAATTAGATTGAATTTGAATTTTAATTGTGATAGTATTACCTACGTTGAAATTGAAGAGACCTGCCCGTTTTTCGGAAAAGGCAGGGATCACAGAGGATTAGGGGAAATTTCAACAAGTAAAAAACATTCCCTCCCTTATTAAAAATCAAATATCAAAAGGACAGCAGAATGAATATTTACGTAGGGAATTTACCACGGGAGGCTTCAGAAGATGATTTACGGAAAGCTTTTGAAGCCTTTGGGGAGGTTTCATCTGTCAAAATCATCACAGACAAATTCACCGGGGATCCGAGAGGATTCGGATTTGTGGAAATGTCTAACAGTACTGAAGCACAGGCCGCTATCTCCGGACTCGATGGCAAAGATTTAAAAGGAAGCAACCTTAGGGTCAACGAGGCCCGCCCTCGTCGTGATGATCGTCGAGGTGGAGGAGGCTTCAGCCGAGGGAGACCCGGGGGAGGAAGACGCTTCTGATAACCGGTGCTCGGAAATTCAAAACCATAGCTAAATTTTGCATTAGAGCCTATTTGAGGGTTGCTTGGCTTGACTGCTTGCCCCCCCAAATTCATAAACTCAAACATTATTCTAGTCAAAAAAAGGGAAAATTCTGCCTGAAAGACGCCTAATTTGTTTTCTTGACAGTTTGCTCATATCAGTCTGTTAGATGACCAGCTTCCCGTTATAGGCGGAGGGGCTCTAAGTGGAATGTAAGAAGTTGTATTAAACCGATAAATTCCAAAAAGGAATTCCGAATGAAAAAATATGAGAGAGCGGAAAGAAAGAAAAGAGAAAGGACGAGAGAGAGAAGAAAAAGAGAAAAAAGAAAAAGGAGAAATATAGCGTAAACTGGGAGATTTTTTTTAAGAGTATTAACAGCTCAGTTCTTTTCGTCCTGAGATATTTCCTCTTCACCAATGGCTCCCCATCCTGTTTGCCATGCCCATTTTCCCCTGGATGAGGAGTATCCTCATCAATAATTCACTGATTCTGAAATTTTTCAAGTCATAAAGGGTCTTGGTCTGCCTTGACTTTTTTTCCTCTGCGCATGTTTAGAGTTGAAATTAGTGCGCCCATTTTTTTTTGATCCGTTATTTCGAAATCTCTTTTCGGAGCTGAATTCTAAGCTCTGGTCCGTGGCAAAAAGTTCAATGTCCGCCATTTGAACGGGAATCTTCATTCCGATAAAAGATTCGATGGATTCGAGGTGGTCAGCCGTGCCTTCGCTGGCCAGCGAAATAGCCTTGCCAGAATTCCCAGCCCGGGCTGTCCGTCCGATGCGGTGAACATAGTTTTCACAATCCTGAGGGATGTCATAGTTAATGACCATTTCCAGGCTGTCAATGTGGAGTCCTCGGGCGGCAACGTCTGTGGCGACCAGAAAAGCGAACTTTCCAGCCATGAAATCGTCAATGATTTTCAATCTTCGACTCTGGGGAAGGTCACCAGTCAGGTGCTGGCTGCGGAATCCGTTATGCTGCAGCTTCTTGGACAGACGGAAAGCGGAATGCCGCATATTCGTGAAAATCAGGGCATTCTGCGGGGCCTGAGCCTTGAGAATGCCCAGCATGAGATTCATCTTGATATGGCTTTTCACATGGTAGAGTTCCTGTGAAATCGTATCCACCGTCAGCTGCTCTGGAGTGACTTCGATGAACACTGGACGGTTCATGTGTTCGGCGGCGATTTTTCTGGAGAAGCGATTGAGTGTCGCGCTAAAAAGCATGTTCTGCCGGACATTGCGGGGAGGCATGTTCCTAAGAATTTTTCTGATGTCAGGAAGAAATCCCATGTCGAACAAGCGATCGGCCTCGTCGATGACCAGGATTCTGATTTCTTTTAGCTTCAATTGGCCTCTTTCGCTCAAATCCAGTAACCTTCCCGGCGTGCCGATGACTATGTCCAAGCCTTTATTCAATAAAGCCAGTTGGCGGACATAGCCCACACCGCCGTAAAAGCTGCCGATAGAGAAGTCCAGATGGTAGTTCAAAAGCTGGGCTTCTTTTTCAATCTGAACTGCCAGTTCCCGGGTCGGTACAATGATCAGAGCCTTTTTTCTTTTGGGAGCGTTATTAGTGAGCATGCTGTTAAACAAAGTGATCAGGAATGCGGCAGTTTTGCCGGTTCCGGTTTGGGATTGAACGGCCACGTCCATTCCCTTCAGTGTTTTCGCCAGGGTTTGTTCCTGGACTTCCGTCATTTCTCTATAGCCTCGATCCGCAATTCCATGCAGAAGACGGGGGTCGAGATTTAATTCTTTAAAGTTCATTTATTTACCTTATTATTTGATTAAAACATGAGGGGGTGAATGTCAGAGTAAATTATCGTTCGGAAGGAAAAACAATTTGCCTTGACTATTTCCTACCAGATGTTTGATGTTGGAGTATACCCTATACATAAATATATAGCAAGCAAAATTATTTGACCTTGACTATGTTGAAAACAGAGCAGACAAGAAGCAATAGAAATAATAGTACAACAATTATCCTTTTTGAATGAGTGAAGCGGATTCTATTTAACGGTGATCATGAACACTTTCAGAGGCGAGGGGCCTCAGACCCCTCGCCTCTGGAGCGGCAGTCCGATTGTTGAGTCTGAGTGGGTTAGACTCAACAATATTCAAT
>CAZSGR010000181.1:0-6886 GCA_964606185.1 uncultured Eubacteriales bacterium | reverse complement strand
CAAACTCTAAAAATAATACCGGAATCGGAACTCCAGCCGCAGGTCGTTCTGTTTTTCTCCGAATTCACTCCTGTCTTTTCCAACCAATACCGTAATTTTCGCCCGGAGTTCCAGGTTGGTGACGGGAGTATAGAGTAATTCCGGAGTCAGGGAGAAGCTTCCATCCGTTAGGTTAATAATGCTTGTGAGAGAAGGGACGAAATAAAGGATATCCCATGGTTCTTTCTGGCTTATCCGGAGATAGAGATAATCCTGCATGGGCGCGAATGTTCTGTAGGCCTGGCTTTCCGCGCCGCCTAAGAAGTTGAGCTGAGTGTCGTCTCCTGTCGATAAATAAGTCTCGTAAGCTTGCTCAATAAGAAAATAAAAATCACCCATCTCGCTGGGAGTGTAGCCGCTGCCGTTTTTGAAATATTCAATGATAAAGGTCGTGTTTGACCTGGTGAGATACCGGATACCCAGGAGGTAGCTTGTATTTGCATAATTTTCCTCAATAACGCTGCCAGATCGGTCGATGACTTTTTTGCTGTCGTCAGGGATATAAGCCAATTCACCGTGTATTTCAAAATTGGAGGTCATGTTTCGGGAAAAATCTATTCCGTAGCGGGCCGGGCCGCTTCCGCCTGAGAGAAACATGATATCTATATCGGTATCATACAGCAGAAAATAAACCTTTCCGCCAAAATTCAGCTTGTTCCACTCTCCAAAGTCGCTGTTGATATGGTCGTAGACGGGAAGAAGAACCGGAGTCAGAGTGATGGTCTTCAATTTTCCTTTAAAGCTCTTGATATAATCCACGGATACCACCACAAAACCCTCTAAAGCAAGGTCAGGATCATTGGGATTTTTCGCTCTATCGATAAAAGCGGCAGGATTAAAGGCATAGCCCTTGCCCCATTTCATGCGCTTTTTGCCTAAATCAAGATGGAAAGAGAGGGACGGCTTTATGGAGAGGAACGCTTCATACAGAGTCGTCTCCTGGGACCAGCCTGAAAATGATTTGGTTATATCTGTATTCGTGCGTACTTTTGCACTGAAAATGCCTTTGTCGTAGCTGAAATCCAGGAGGGCGTTAAAATTGTACTCTGCGATTGATTCCCCTTCGTTGAGGTCGTAAAACCTGAGGTTATAAAGCAGAGAATCTCTATTCAGGTCGAGAAAAACAGGGCGGAATTCAAGATATCCGCCGAAGTGAAGCGGTTTTTTTTCTATCTCCGAGAGATCAAAAGTGTGCTCTTCCTGGGCAGTTAGACCTGAGGCCAAAAGACTTAGAAGAACAAGAGACAGAATGGTTGTTCGCAATTATCTCAATGATTCCAGGTTGGGTAAAAAGGACAGCGTAAACACTTCGTCCTTGAATTCCCTTTGCTTTATTCCGGCGAATATCATCACCGATTTGTAGCCTTGATGGAGAGGACTGTCGGTTTCGATCACCGAAGGCCTGACAATACCTCCGCCAAAGTCCTTGATCTGTTTGAAATAGATGGTTTTGATCAGCATAGAAGTCTGTGTGAGACATTCGATCTTTGTCGGCAGGCGTTTCTCTTTATCCGCCCACATCCTCAACTGGTCATAGGCCACGGTATTTGTTTTCGCTTTCAGGTGCAGAAGGTATTCATCCCCCAGGTCTTCGACCTCCTTGACATTGTATTCCTCAGCATAATCCAGGCGTAGAATATCCGCATTGTTGAAGACGCCTCCGACAACGGATTGAAGACTGGTTATACGAACAGGTTTGCCGACGTTGGGGATGTAAAGCCACATATTTTCATCCAGGCGCAGGGTGCTCCTGCCTTTTTCACTGGCAGGTGAGATAAAAAGTGCCGCGATTTTATCTTTCCCCTTTTTGACTGTGAAGAGCACGAACTCTTTTTCTCTCCCGTTGGGCTCGATGTTGATAAGCTTCCGGTAGGACTCGAAGGATTCCGGGTTGAGGTTCCTGTCCACCTGGGCGAGGAGTTGATTGTTATCGATGGCATAGACAGGTGAAAACAAAAAGGATATTAAAAAGACAATGGCAGCCTTTTTCATGTTTTGTCGTCTTTTTCAAGGATCTTCTGGATGGCTTCTTTAACGGTTCCCTCAAACTCAAAATACGCAATTTTGTGTGCTTCAAGCGCATTTCTCATTTTGTCGCCAAAGTATCCGGCGACGACTATGGTCACCTTTTTTTGAGCGAGAAAATCCGCGGCCGCAATTCCAGCACGCCCTTGGGTGTCCTTATTTGGATTTTTGATAGCCTTCAGGAGTTTTCCCTTGCCGTTCACGATAAGAAAGTAGGGACACCGCGCCGCCACATGGCTTACAGAAGCTTTTAAAGTATCGCCATCCGACGCAACGGCCAATACGGTTTTCTCTTTTCCCATAAGGCAAGGCTGGAACATCAGAACGAGTGAAATCATAATAATCATTATTCTTAGCATGATAGTTCTCCGTTTTCTCTCAATTTGAAAATTCCAAAATCAGTCCATTCGATTCCGTTATAAATTGACTCCGGGTCATTATACCCTTTAGACATGTCTGAGGGCTTCGACCGGCTCCATCCTCGAAGCTTTAAAAGCCGGCTGGAGCGCGGCAGCCACCGAGACAATAATCACTATGGCTGAAATTAAGAGGATATCGCCTGTGTTTAAGCTGGGCGAGAGCACAAGACCTGACTGTCTTCCGAAATTGAACGTGATTTTAACCAGGTTGATCAAAAATACAACACCAAGGGCCAGGATATTTCCCACAACAGCACCGAAAACACCCAGGGTGAATCCCTCGATCAAAAACAGGGAGAGGATTTTCTGGGGCATGGTGCCGATGGCAGAGATGGTGCCGATCTCCCTGATTCGCTCAAACACAGCCATGATCATGACATTCATGATGCTGACCAGGACTATGGCGATAAGCATGAGTTTGATGAAAAAGGTCATGACATCGATCATGCGGGCCACATTGTAGAAAGGGGAGAGTTTCTCCCATGTGCGGACATCAAAAATCGGTTTGCCCTGCTTGTTGAGTTCTGCGGACAGTATCTCATCTAATCTGCTGCTGACGGCATCCAGCTTGTCAAAGTCTTTGAGCCTTACGGCCACCTCGCTGATCTCTCTTTCTTCCAGACGCAAAACCTCATTCGCGTCTTTGATGTGCATGTAGCCGTCTCTGCCTCCAGGACCGGTCACGCTCTCGATTATGCCTCCGACCACAAACTGTTTGCCGTTGACCGAACCATCCCGGTTGGTCGCTATGATCACAACGGTGTCACCCACCTTGGTTTTCATCCCATTGGCCAGCAGCTCGGGAATCAAGATCTCTCCTTCTTTTATGGATTTCTCGCCCTGTTTTATCCTGGAGAGAAAAAGCGGGACTGTGGCGATCTCTTTTTCGGGAACGACCCCGTTCACTCTGATATTGGTCGTCTCGATGAAATTGCTGAACATCCCCCCGAATTTTATCCTGGGTGAGAAAGCTTCGATCTCGGGAATGTTTTCCATTGTTTGTTCAAGTTTTTTTTCTGCTTTGGCGCTGAGGTTTAATGTTAAAGGCAGGCTGTCGATTGAGGCCACATAGCCTCTTTTATGGACCTGGAGGTGGCCGAGCATGGAATCTGTGATCTGGCCGATCATGATGTATTTGAACGAGCCAGAAGCCGCAACAAACACCAGCACAAACATGACACCGATCGCAATGAGAGATGTCGTCAGGAGAGTTCTTCTCTTGTATCTCGACAAGTTCCGCACAGCAATTTTGAGAAGTTTAAGCATGCCGGCCTCCCTTTTCCCTGGTCTGGTCTGTGAGCATCCCATCCTGCAGTGTGTAGACCGTCTCCACTTCGCCGACGATCTTCTGGTCATGTGTGGAAAAGATGAAGGTCACTCCGAATTCTTCCTTCATCTGCCGCATGATGTCTATGACCATAAACGCGGTCTTGCTGTCCAGGTTTGCAGTCGGCTCATCCGCAAGCACGAGCCTTGGCTGTGTCACCAGTGCCCGGGCTACAGCCACTCTCTGTTTTTGTCCACCGGATATCTGGTCTGGATATTTATCTTTTTGATCTATCATTCCCACGGTTTCCAGGAGCGGAAGGATCCGGTTTTTTCTTTCCCTTGCCGGAATATTCTGAACGATCAAAAGTGGATATTCGACATTTTCATAGACCGTCAGGACGGGAATCAGGTTAAAATCCTGGAATATAAACCCAAGATTATTCCCCCGGAAAGCGGCCGCTTCTCTGCGCGTCAGATCAGATGTATTCTTGTCAGCCACTTTCAATGTTCCGGAAGTGGGCTTATCCAGGCAACCGATAAGATTGAGCAAAGTCGTTTTCCCACTGCCTGAAGGGCCGATGAACGAAATGAATGAAGCGGGTTCTATTTCGAAGCTCACTGATTTTAAAGCATTTACCTCGATTTCTCCAAGGGTGTATACTTTGGTCAGGTTCTCTGCAGTGATTAAACTCATAGCTTACTCCTTGATAAAGGGATAAGAATTTGCTTTTCAGCGGCGCTGGTTGAGTGAGCATCTATGTTCACATTTTTTCCTCAAATCATCGTAAGAATTATAAATCACAAGCCAAAAAGATAGCAAGGAGGGGTTGAGAGCGTGGGATATGTCCCTGAAGCTGTTCAAGGCGCCCAAAGACCCAGAAATTACGTAATCCACTTTCCCCATTCCTCCCGCCTCTTCGAATGGCAGGAAGGGCGAAATCCTCTTGTGCGGCACGAAAACATCAGTAACCTCTCTTCTCCACAAGAAGGACAGCGGATGCGCGCAAATCCGCACTTTGATTTTTCCAGATTCCAGTGATGAGAGGGTAAAAAAAGCTTCAAATCAGCAATGCTTTGAGTTGAACAAAATTACAAGTTTTCTTCTCTTATGATTTTTATTCCATTTCTTTTCAATAGCTCGGTTGTAACTCCGTAGCCATCAATCAATTTTCCAGAAAATGTGCCATCATATATTTTTTCACAACTGCATGAAGGAGAATGAGATTTTCCTATAAATTCTCTGGCCTGAAATAGCTTTGCGATTCTTAAAGTTTCTTCTGCACCATTTATAAATTGTTCTGTAACATCCTCTCCATTTTCATTAATAACTTTAGATTTCCTCTCTAACACATCTTTGCCATTTCCTCCTTGAATTTCTTGACGCGCTCTGGGAGTGTTTAAGCCTCCCAATTGTTCCGGGCAAACTGGGATAAGAATTTCGTTGTTAAGGAGTTCAAGCGCTTTATCGTTTTTATTGTGTTTTTTATCCCATCTGCAATTTATCCCCAAGAGACAAGCGCTTATAAGTTTCATGAATTTAATAAGATTTATGGGAGATAAATACTTTGGAGATAGAGTTGGGTTCTATATTGAGGTTTTTCATGTTGGAGAGAAGAATTGAACCACTTGCTCCAGTGTCAAAAAGGATTCCCGGAATATTCTCTATTTCTGCGAGACAGGAAAATCCCCAGTCAGATTTGAGGTCTTCTTTGTATGATTCATTGTCGTATATAATGGTAATTTTCATTTTTTACCTCCTTAATCATCCTGGATTGCTCTCTATAAAAAGCAGGGAGGCGATAGGCTATGAGAAATTCCAACCCCGCCAATTCCTGTATTGTCCCGTATCAGCCTGGCCGTGGGCGTAGGCCTGGTGCCAACCTTCGGACACCGGCATCTCTCGATAAAGGCGACGTCGCCATGCCTCCAGAGGGAGTCGCCGGCACCCCATGAAATCTGCAGCACAGATGACCCTGTGGTCAGTCATGGATGATATATCCTTAAGGAAGCGGTATCCCTCCTCGCAGCGCAGGAGATGGTGATCGAGGATTAAAGTGTTCACTCCCTGGGCGAGTCGTGCAGCGTTATGTCGGGCATTTTTTCGTTTCAATGATGAGAGATACGGTAGATATAAGGGCGGACCGGAAGCCAGAACTATGTCAGGTTTCCAGTCTAGTATATGTGTTATTGGAAGGCCATCTAAAAATTGGATGTCCGAGGCGTGTACAAATATCCTTTCTTCATCCTGGAATCGGGTCATCATTACCTTGCCCAGATGCTTATTTGGCTCCCCATGAGGCACAGAATGAGAGAAGCTCAACAGACCGTGGTTTTGTCCCTCCGCGTTGGTGAGGGCTCGACCAAGAACCTCTGACAGATCTCTGCAGCGTTTAGCCATAGCGGGGGAGAGATTACGGGAATCCTTACACCACAAACGAGGTCTTTTGAAGAGCGAAGTGACCTCCTGGGCTGCAAGCTGATAAGGATTGGCATGGGGCAGCGGAATATGGTCGCCGTGAAAGTGGCTGATGACTATATCGGTGCTATCCTTCAAAGCGCTCTTGATTTCTTGACGAACCCTTTCGCCAACCGCTACTTGAAAAGGATGGGGAAGAAGTTTGTGACGTTGATAGCCCAACGCAACTCCAGGATCAATGACTATTTTGCGGTCTTTGGTTTCCACTACACAGGAGAGACCCCGGACTCCCAGGGATTCAGTACCCAGGATCTTAATTCTCATATTCTATCCCTAAAAATAGCACGTTTACTGCCAGCCTCTCACAAATCCATAGGAGTTGCCACGAGTGTTGTACAGATAAGGTATCTTTCGGACAAGTGCAATATAATGCATTCTACCTGGTGGTATTTCAGATATCAAGCGCAAGATGGTTGTGTAACAATGGCTGTTTACGCCTAATACAGCAAACGGGAGGGAGTCAGGATTAAATTAGTGGCAATCCGATTGTGGTTTTTAAATTAAGGCTGGGCTAAGCTAATTAACCTGAATTATTCATAAAATATAACGACACTACACATTATTCTCAATGACATGAGCTCGTTAGGTGGTTTTTTTCTCAAGATCAAGATTCAAACTTTCTTTCATGTCTATTCATTCAATCTATGCCGGCATATTT
>CAZSGR010000180.1:0-6966 GCA_964606185.1 uncultured Eubacteriales bacterium | reverse complement strand
CCTCGTCAACCTTCTCGGCCCTGCGGAACTCCGCGTGTTTATCAAATCTCACGCCCGGATATTCCCCAATCGTACTTATCACCGCCCGATGTATTAAGTCGTGCTCAAACAGTCCTCGGGCCCGACTCCGTCGGGTTCCCTCGAAGGTAAACATCGTTGTGGAGAAACGATGTTTGGGAGTTCCAAGGGGATATGTCCCCTTGGTCGCAGGACGCTTTATGGCGTCCGAGAAGGGGAGGCAGAGAGCCGTAAGCGGAGCGAGGCGAACGTTGGAAGGGGGAAAGCGCAGCTGTTCCCCCTCCAAAGAGACTCGGGAAGGCTAAATCTTCCGATGTCGCTTCATCCATCCCTGAATAATATTCTAATTTATCTAAGTTGCATCTAACCCCCACAAAGTGGAAAAGAATCTAAAAGACTTATACTCAGAAAGCCTCTAACCGATTACCGTGTCGACAAGGCCAGCCCCCTGAATTTCCAAAAGAAAGTTATTGGGTGCGCAGATGATGCGCTCTCCGGATTGAAAAACAGGAGGATGAGAAAGACAGATTTTGTGACGACAGGAAGAATCAGATACCCGGGCCTGGCCGTTTTGTACGGCGACTTTAACCAGCCCTTTTTCTGAACGAAAAGAACTGAAGGCATCTTTATTCAAGCGGAGCCTTTCGACTTCTTTCCCGTCGATGTAGATTGAAGCAAAACTTCCGGGCTGGGCCCAACGCTTTTTTTCCCTGACGGAGACCGTGGTTAATAATGAGGAAGTGGCGCTGCGGCTGTTCATATCTTTCCAGAGAGAGGAGAGCCGGCGCGAGCGGACATCCCATATTTTACCGCTTTTTATCAAAGTGAAGGAGGGAGATGATTTTTGATGAAGATAGCGAAAGGAAAGATTAAAGTCAGCCCTGGATGGTTCGTGGAGATAGTCCCAACCGGAATGAGAAAGAGCTTTTTTCAATTCTATTCCCTTGGGATGAGGATTCAGAAAAGAGTACGTTTGACCCGGCATGAGACCGTATTCGTCCAGTCCCTTAAGCAGAGAAGGAAGAAAAAGCTGTGGAGTATCCGAAATGACATAAATCTGGAACGAGCTCTTCAACAATTCAGACGAGAGCAAATACGGTGTTATAAGAGGAGTGACGATTAATGTTTTGAAAAAATCGCGCCTATCCATGGCAGTCTCCTTTATTAAGAATATTGATAATCACAGGATACATGTGGATTTTGTTTTTCTTTCGAAAATAACGGAAGAGGAAAAGTCCTGTTCCGAGAACAGCCAGAATGAGGCCCAAAAGGCTTGCCGCAGATGAAGACATCGGGACGATCGGGGATAAGAAATATCCTGCGCCCATTCCCAGGAGAGCGGCGGCGAGGAGTGTCCCAAAAAGCAGGATCAAAGCTTGATTGTATTTCGTCTCAGGGATTTCGATCTCGACTTTGTCACCTGTACACGCATTTAAAGGATTTTGGACTTCGAGAAGTCCTTTGGACTTGTCCCGGCCGGTACAGAGGCTTCTGGCAGAGCAGCTGGCGCAGGACTCGATGAGACACTGGACTTCGACCTGAGCGAAGTTGTTTTTTGTGGAGACAACCAATCCTTTATCCTTCATCTTTTTTTTCTTCTTGCTTTTCTTTTTCCTCTTCTTTGTGGAGACGGCCGATGGCGTTGGTCGGACATTTCTCGATTTCGGGAATCTTCTCCGGGTCAATTTTTTTATAATCGGTTATGACCGCGATGTTGTTCTCTATGACAATCGCCTCCGGACAGGCTCTGGCACAGATTCCGCAGGCGATGCAGGCATTCTTACACACCTTCCGCGAAGCGGCACCCCTGTCCAACGAACGGCAGTAGACAAGGATTTCTTGAGCGATGGGGTGGAGCTCAAAGAGATTCCTCGGGCAGGCGTCAACACATTTCCCGCAGGCCGTGCACTTGGACTCGTCCACCTTCGGGAGGCCATTTTCTCCCATGTGGAGCGCATCAAATGGGCAGGCGCGCGCGCAGTCTCCAAAATGCAAACATCCATAGGAACACTGTTTATTCCCTCCGATCAGATGAGCGGCCATGCATGTGGAAATTCCGAGATAGAGACCTTTGTCCTTTGCAGCTTCATGGGTTCCCCGGCAGTGCAGACGGGCGAGCTGCTTGATCACTTCCGGAGCTTTGACTCCCAATGTGTCGGCAATCTGGATTGTGACCTCCTCTCCTCCGACCGGGCACCCGTTTGCCTCTGCTTCTCCCTTGACCACGGCTTCAGCAAAAGCCCGGCATCCTGCGTACCCGCAGGCGCCACAGTTGGCCTGAGGCAAGACTTCTGATACCTTCTCGATTTTGGGGTCTTCGTAGACTTTCAGCTTCTTGTAGGCGAAGACAAGCCCGACAGAAAAGAGGAAGCCGAGGATTCCCATAGTAATTATCGGTATCAGAATATCCATCACTTTATCATCCCAATAAAAGCCGTGAAGCCAAGGGCCATGATCCCGGCTACGATCAGTGCGATGCCCGCTCCTTTCAGAGGTTCGGGAACGTCTGCCAGGTCAAGCTGTTCTCGAATTCCGGCCATGAGGATGATGGCCAGAGTGAAACCTAAGCCGGAACCAGCGCCGAAAACGACGGCTTCCGCAAACCCGTATTCTCTCAGTGCCACCAGAAGAGCCAGCCCCATGATGGCGCAGTTTGTCGTTATGAGAGGGAGGTAGATCCCGAGTGCCTGGTAGAGAGGGGGGCTGATTTTTCGAATGAACATCTCGACAAGCTGAACCAACGAGGCAATGACAAGAATAAAAGAGACGATCTTCAAGTAGTCTAGCTCATTGGGGATAAGAATCCAGTTGTTGATGGCCCAGGAAACGACAGAAGTGATGGTCATGACAAAAGTAACGGCCAGTCCCATTGAAAGAGCGGAATCGATTTTCTTGGAAACACCAAGGAAGGGACATATCCCCAAGAAATAAGACAGGACGAAGTTATTGACTAAGATTGCAGAGATGAAAATGGCAACAAGTTCCACTTTTATTTCCTCGATTTTGTTTTGTACTCTATATGCAGAGCCATCCCGAGAAGTATGCCCAGAGCCAGGAAGGCTCCAGGGGGAAGGATCATGATAATCCAGGGTTTAAACCAGGGGCCCATAACCTGATAGCCAAAAAATGTTCCTGCGCCCAGTATTTCCCGGATTGAACTCAGGACAAGCAGAGCCAGGATGAATCCCGAACTCATCCCCAGCGCGTCTATGAAAGAGCGGCCGATAGAATTTTTTGATGAGAAGGCTTCCTGACGGCCCAGGATGATGCAGTTAACGACGATCAGGGGAACATAGGGGCCCAAGGCTTCAGAGATCGGATAAAAATAGGCTTTGAGGAACAGGTCCGCAATGGTCACGAAGCTGGCGATAACGACGATAAAGGTGGCGATGCGGACTTGAGAAGGAATGAGCTTTTTGATTGATGAGATCACGAGTGAGCTGAATATGAGGACAAAGGTAGTGGCCAGGCCCATGGCCAGGCCGTTGATTACCCAGCCTGTGACTGCGAGCGTAGGGCACAGACCAAGAAGCTGGCGGAAGACGGGGTTTTCATCCCACAAGCCCTTCGTGAATTCCTGTCTGATGCTTCTAGTTGACATCCTGCTCCCCGATTTGGAATGCTTCTTCTTTGATAAGTTGTCTCGCTCTCTCGAGCGAGCTGTTGACTATTTTCAGAACAGATTCAGAGGAGATTGTTGCCCCGGTGATGGTGTTGATTTCCATGGGGGCCAGCTCCTCCGGAGTTTTGGCCGCAGGCTTTCGGAGGGTGAGAGACTCGCTGCAGTCCTTGTTTTCCCAGAATATGAGGAACGCGTTGTCGTCTTCGATTTTGGCTCCCAGTCCAGGGGTCTCCTTCTGTTCAATGATTTTCAACTTTTTTGTTCTTGTCAGAGAAGTGTTCGTCCCTAGCATAAGGGCGATTTTATCTTGAAATCCGACCCCCGAGGCCAGAATTCCAAAACCGATAAGGGTTCCATCCCCATCTTTTCCCCCATAAATAGTGAGGCCCTTCTCTTCATACAATTTTTCGCTGTTCACGGTGCCGGGGATGACATGGGCGATTGCCTCTTCTATCTCGCGTTGTATATTCAGAGCGATTCGCTCCTTGGTCAACATTCCGACGGTAGCCAGGAAGCTTCCGGAGAGAAGCCCGACAGAAGTCAGGACGATGACCATTCGAGAGTAAAGGCTCATTCCTTTCTCCTTTGCCCCAGTATGCGGGGGCGGGTGTAGCGGTTCAGCAGCGGGACAAAGGTGTTCATAAAGAGGATGGAGTACATGACGCCTTCGGGAAAACCGCCAAACAGACGAACAAGTCCGACAACAATCCCGATCCCGAGTGCGTAAATCCAGGTCCCCAAGGGAGTGATGGGAGAAGTCACCATGTCTGTCGCCATGAAAAAGGCTCCGAGGAGAAGCCCCCCTGCAAGCAGATGGAAAAGAGGAGAGGCGTATTTTCCGGGATTAATGAGCCAGAATATTCCCGTAAAAACAGTGAGAGACAGGATGATGCCCAGAGGTATACGCCAGTCGATCACGCGGCGGAAGAGCAGGAAAAGACCTCCGATAATCAGAGCCAGGGCAGAGGTTTCGCCAATACAGCCCCCTGTATTCCCGAAAAAGAGATCCTTGAGAGGAGCCAGGATTCCCTGGGCAACTGCATCCTGAAACTTCAAATCCCCTAAGGGAGTGGCGTAGGTGGCCGTGTTGATTGTTTCCGTGACGGATGGAATCCAGGTCGTCATTGCCACTGGAAAGGCAGTCTGAAGGAAGGCTCTTCCGACCAAAGCAGGATTAAAAATATTATACCCTAATCCTCCAAAAACCTGTTTTCCTATGGCAATAGCGATCACGGCACCGATGATGGCCAGCTCCAGAGAAAGAGAAGGAGGAAGGGTTAATGCCAGGAGGATGCCAGTGATAATCGCGGAGCCGTCAAACAGAGGCTTGAGAGGCTTCTTTCTCAACCAGAGGAAGATCGCTTCCGTTGCCAGGCAGGCTGTCACACAGCAGAGGAGAAGAAGAAGGGCTCTTAGCCGAAAGAAATAGAGTGATGCAAATACAGCCGGGGCAAGGCTGGCAACTACAGCGTACATGATTTTCGGAACCGAGTCTTTATCTCTGAAATGAGGCGAAGACTGGAGGATAAAAGCTTTTTCTGTCATCAAGCGCTCTTTTTTTTCTTCAAACTCATGACTTCATTTTTTCCCAGGCGCATCCAGTGCACGAGGGGAATCTTTGAGGGGCAGATGTATTGGCAGGAACCGCATTCCACGCAGTCCAGGATGCCCCAGTTTTCGGCTTCATCCAGCTTGTTGAATTTGACGTATTTCGCAAGCTGTGTCGGCACAAGAACCATAGGGCAGTGCTCAATGCAACGCCCGCAGCGGATACATGGATGCTCAATGCCGGGCTCAGGAACATCCCACGCCAATATGCCGGAAGTCCCTTTGATAACAGGCACATCCAGAGACCACTGGGCTAGCCCCATCATCGGTCCGCCCATCACCAGGATATTCCTGTCCTCTCTGAGCCCTCCACAAAAATCAATCACTTCCTGGAAGGAAGTTCCGATTCGGACAAGGAGGTTTTTCGGCTCATTGATACCTCGGCCTGAGACCGTGATGGCTCTCTCATAGAGAGGTTTTCCTCTGCTCACTGCTTCCCAGATGGCTTTGGCTGTGCCCACGTTTTGGACAACGATTCCCACGTCAAAAGGGAGCCCTCCTCTTGGGACTTCCCGGCGCAGAATGGCATAGATGAGGTTTTTTTCAGCTCCTTCGGGATATTTTGTTTTGAGGAGGACAACTTCTCCTTTGTAAGTGCTGATTTTTTCCTGGAAAACTTTAAAAGCTTTTTTCTTATTGTCCTCTACCCCCACGATGATTCGTCCTGCGCCTGTCGCGATACGCGCCAGTTCCGCCCCCTTGAGAATCTCATCAGGATATTCCAGCATGAGGCGGTAATCAGAAGTCAAAAAAGGTTCGCATTCGCATCCGTTGATGATGATCGTATCAATGGGTTTGTCCTTGGGAGGAGAGAGCTTGACTGCCGTAGGAAAAGCGGCTCCGCCTAAACCCACCACTCCAGCCTCCTTGATTTTTTCACGGACCTCTTCCGTACTCAGGGAGAAGGGGTCTTTTGTCTCTTTTTTGCCGGGAAGGGCTTTATCTTGGCTGTCGTTGTTGATTGTCACCGCAGGAACAGGGCTTCCCCCTGGATGATTAAAAGTGTCCACAGAGAGAACCTTACCGGAGACGCTGGAGTGAACAGAGGCCGAGAAGAGCCCTTGCCCCTCCCCGATTTTCTGGCCCAGCAGGACTTCATCCCCTTTCTGGACGAGCGGCTCCGCAGGCTTGCCGAAGTGCTGGAGGAGGGGGATTATGACTTTCTCTGGAGGAGGCATGGGCTGGAGAGCTTTGTTTTCAGTTAGTTCCTTAAATTCAGGGGGGTGCACTCCATGGGGAAAAGTCTTGGTTTTCATGCTTTTTTTTCGTTAAAAAAGGAAGATAAAGTTTATTCATTCTCTCCCAGGGTTGTCAAGCTTAAATACTTAATAGGACTTCCCCCATTTTTTTCATAATTCCAGGTCTATGGGGATGGATACGCTCCAGAGAGGATTTTAAACGCCATCCCCTCCTTATTGTATAAGCGAAGGGCGGTGGGCGAGAAAACCGTTTGAAGGCGGAGCGGGCATGGTTCCTCACCGAAGAGGTGAGGAGAGCGAAGCCTGAAACCGAGCCTCTTTTGCCTGATTTGGGGCCTGTTCGGCTGGCCCAAATCAGTGGGGATTCCAAGGGGGTGTGCCCCCTTGGTCGCAGGACGCGTTTGAGCGTCCGAGAAGGGGAGGCAGGGAGCCGTAAGCGAAGCGAGGCGAACGTTGGAAGGGGGAAAGCGTAGCTGTTCCCCCTCCAAGGACCCTCCAGAGGCTAAATCCTCTATTCCG
>CAZSGR010000179.1:0-7001 GCA_964606185.1 uncultured Eubacteriales bacterium | reverse complement strand
CTCATATGAATGAATTGTCATGCAGGGAGCAAAGCAACGTGGCAATCCCTTAGAGTAAAATGAAGTCATAATAGAAATTATTTCTCTTTTTATGAGATTGCCACGCTTCGCTCGCAATGACAGGAGCAACAGATTGTTTTGCTTTGCTTGCAATGACATCTAAAAAGGAAAAAAGGGAACGTCCCCATTAAGATTAAATTTCTACTTTGAAGATGCCTTTGAAGGTGAAGCCGAATATTATGGAGAGCGTAAAATAAGAGATGATCCAGTGGATACGCCATCCGAAGAGGTTCATGGATTGAGAAGGATATTTGATTTCTACGGATTTTACCGGGATATTTCTGGGAAGAGGGGCTTCGCCTGGATTGAACAGCTCACCAATAAAATTACGGCGGATTCTAATCGGAGAAATCTTACTCAGAGGACTTTGAGCCACGGCCACTTTTTTAATGATTTTCTGTCCGTTGACTGTGAGCGCTAATTCGTGAATGCCCGTTTCTTCCGCTCGGAGCCGCCAGCTCACTTCTTCCTTGTCTTCGATCCTGAGAGGCAGGGTTTCCACAACCAAACCTGAAGATGTTTCGATCTTGAACTCAGTATCGAGGAGGCTCTGGTCCATTTCCAATTCTGCTTTCAATAAGGCTTTCTGACCTCGTGTCAAAGAATTGTACCCGAACCAGAGATTGAGTTGGATCAGGATCAGGATGAGAGGAATGATCATGACCAATACAGGTTTTGCAGAGTAGCTGATGTATTTCAGATTATAACGAAGGATTTTGCCCTGGGCTTTTAGAGAAATATTCAGGCTGTCTTTGTACAGGCGGAACTCGAGAAGATGGGCTTTTATTTTATTCTTGACTTTTTTTATTCCCTGTTGGTTTGAAGTGAAACGAAAAACAAAGAGCATCAAAAATGCAGTCAAGAAAGAAATGAGGATCATACCGATCCAGGGGCTCATGTTTCTAAAAGGAAAAAAGATGATTTCAAAGGTTTTGCCGAAGATGGAATTGAACACCCACATTCTATTTTTATCCTTTGGTTTTTATCTTCCTTTCATGCGTATTAGGGAAACTCTGTATGGCGTGTTCTATGAGATGTATCCCAATCCTTTGAGTTTTTTCTTGATTTCCTCCTCAGAGTCCGATTCTTCGAGCTTGACGATTTCCTTCTCGAGGCAGTGAGAGATGAATTCTTCCGGAGAAGAATAGCCGGCCATATTCGCGAATTTTTTCACTTTCTCCATTAAATCTTTCTCCAGTTTGATTTTGGCTTTTCCCATTTTATCTCCTGAAATCTAAAATACCGGGTTCCCTATCATTTCCTTGGGTTTTTCTATGTCAAAGATTTGAAGAATTGTCGGCGTCAGGTCGTACAGGGCCGGTGAGTCTGCATTTATTTTCTGGTTGGTGACCAAAATTCCAGGAACTACCTCTGGGGCCACGCAGTGATCGCCGCTCCATTTTTCTGTGTTGTCTTCGACAATATTTTTTGGAACTCTTCCCAATGGAGAAGACCAGGAAACGCGGTATCCCTGGTTGTAGCCGATTATGATATCCGGAGCTTTCTCCATGTGGGCGCCTGAGTAAACATCCTTTGCTGCGAATGCCTTTAAAACCGGCCTTATCCCTGTTTTAGAGTCTCGGTAACTCTCTAAATTGTGAATGATTTCTCGAACGAGTGCATCTTTTTCTGCTTCTGGATTGACGATTCCCTCTCCTTCTCTCCCTTTCTGGTTGATGTAGAGGCCGTTCAGACCCAGAGCATAGGCCTTGGTTTTCGACCAGTCGGTGTTCATGAATAGATCCTCTCTTCCTTGTCTCCATTTGTTGATCAGAGTGTGGTAGCCATTTTCAAAGAGCCAGGTGTTTGGGTTGAAGGATCGGCGAAATGGTGAAAAACCATGGTCGGACATGACGATGAGCACAGTATCCTTGTCCGTTTTCTCCATAGCTTTTGCCAGCATTATGTCCATTTCTCTGTAGATGCTCTCGATCGTATTTCCGATTTTTTTCACTTGATTCGGGTCGTACAGAGAATTCTTTTTATCGATGTGGCGCCAGAACATATGCTGACGCTGGTCTGTACTGGAAACGTAATAAAAAAGAAGACCGGAGTCGAACCTGGACAGCTCATAATCGAACATCTCCAGCCTTTCGTTGAGGATAAAATCATCCTGCTCGAGAAATTCTCTGTCATCCAGAACGTTATTGTCGAGAGCCTTTGTGTCTGCGGGAAGTCCCTTGGTGAAGAAAGGCCCGAATCTCTTTTCCAGCTCTTCTGAGTATGATTCAGGTGTCGATATAGGAAGGGCAGCCGCGGCCGGATCGATGTTGATAGGAGAAACATAAAGCTTAAACTCCGGCCTGACTTGTTTAAGGTAGAACATGCAGATGCCGTTCACGCTCTGAGTGGGAATCATTTTGAAATGAATCCTTTTCCATTCGCTCCACTCTCCCTCTTTGAGGATGAATTCATTGTCCTGGATCACGATCTTGGCCACAGGGTTGAATGGGTCGATATAGACCTTGAAATCGATCGATGATTCTGGATGGTCTTTTTTAAATGTATTTTCAGGGCCGGGAAGTGTTGCTTCTACTCTGTTCTCTGCGACATAGACTTCGTGGATTTCTCCTCCTCCGATATCTCCCTTAATTTCTGTGAATTCTGTCGTGTAATAGTTGAAATGATTTAAGGAACCGACGAGGTCTGGAGTCCCCATCCCTGAGATTGTTCTCTGTTTGGTGGAGGCGGGGGGATAGTTGCCGGGCATTTTAAAAACCGTGGCTGGAATATCGTAATCTTCGAGTATCTGCCAGAAAGCTCTTCCTTTACGTGAAAGTTCGACTTTTCCTCCTGAGATGGGAAGCACTAAATTCCCAATCCGAATCGTTTTTCCGGGCTCTTTGGTCTCGGCCCCAGAGAACTCGGGAAAGTAATTTTCCGGATTCCTGTGGACGAAATCGAAGATGCCATGACCTCCAGGATTCATTCCTGTTACGAAATTCGACCAGGCGACAGGACTCTGGGGGGGAATGCTCGTCCCCAGGCGTCGAAAATCTCCCTGATTCAACAGCTTCTGGAATGAGGGAAGTTTTCCCTGTTTCATCCAGACTTGAAGAAGGTGAGGGTCCATCCCATCCAGGCCGAGGATGAGGACTTTCTTTTGAGGATCTCTTTTTCCATGAGTTTTGGCTAAAAGCTCGGAGCCGCTGCCCAGAGAGAGAAGGGCTCCGGAAGTGAGGCCGAGTTTAATGAAATCTCTTCGATTTATCCTGTTCATTCTGTTTTCCCCTTGCTTTTTTTTCCTGAAGAATTTTCCTGTGTGTTTATCAATGATCGCCCATCCATATGAGGAGGAATTTCGAGGCCGAAAAGTGTGAGTGCGGTGGGAGCTACGTCCATTATGGATGGACTGGATGTGTTAATTTTTTGAGTGCTGAAGAATATTCCTGGAACAATCCTGGGATCGATGCAGTGGTCTCCGCTCCATGCCTTGGTGTTGTCTTCAAAAACAGTCTCGTTCACTTTCCCTGTGACTGAATCCCAGGAGATTCTGTATCCTTCATTATATCCGACAATCAAGTCAGGACTGTTGTCTTTATAAGGGCCTGGGAGGAGTTCGTCACGGTCAAAGATTTTATTGATGGATACTGAATCCTTTTCATCATCCTTCAAACCGTTCAGTTTTTCCTGAAGCTCTTTCTTGAGAGCTTTGGTTTCCTCGCCAGGATTCACGATTCCTTTCGCTTCTCGGCCTTTCTGGTTGAGATATATTCCGCCAAGGCCTAGGGCATACACTCTTGTTTTTTCCCAGTCTACATCCCTGAACCACTCCTCGCTTTCTTTTTTTCCTTCTTTGAGAGAAAGATAACCGTTCAAGTAGAACCAGGAATTCAGGTTTACTCCCCGGCGGAAAGATTTGAAACCGTGGTCAGACATGATGATCAGGGCGGATTTTCCATCTAATTTTTCAAGAGTTTTTCCCACCATTGAATCCATTTTCACATAAAGCTCTTCGATGACCTGTGAGCTCATTTTTGTCGGGCCGCTTTTTGCGGCAGGGTGGTCCTTATCCAGGTAACGCCAGAACATGTGCTGGATGCTGTCTGTTGTTTCGAAGACACATGTCACCAGGCCTTTTCGCGTTTTGTCTATGGCGTTGAAGAACATATCTTCCCATTCCTTGTGGTTTGAATAGGTTAACTCCAGGAAGGCCTCTTCGCTCAGCGCTCCTTCGTTGAGGGCCCAGGTGTCGTTTGCTTCGCCGAGCGTGATGAAACTGCCCCTCAATTTGGCCAGGTAGACAGAATAAATAAATGGATGGGAAATGGGAAGGGCCGGTTTCTCCGGGTCAATATTCAGAGGAGTGAGATACATCTCGAAATGAGGATGGATTTGAGATATATAAAAACGGCAGATGGCCCTTATTTTCATTCCCAATCCTGGATGGAAAGTCAATTTTATCCATTCAGAGAACGTGTTGCTTTTAAGCTCTAGTTTTTGACCTGACACCTCCAATACGGCCCCTTTTTTATTCTCATCGATGGTGATGGTCAAGGGAAGCCGAAGCTCCTCTTCCTTTTTGAGAAGGTTGTTTTCAGGGCCGGAGATTGTAGTCTTTATTTTGTTTTCAGTGATATTGACCGGGATGATTATTCCTCCTTCTCGCTTTTGAACCTTATCCTTATCCGTTGTGTAGAAGAAGAAAGTTCCCTGGCTGCCTTTGAGGTCAGGGGCACACATGCCAGAAAGGAGATGTCCGCGGAATTTTTCTGGAGGGAAAGTGATGGGAACCCGTAGAATCGTGCTAAAAATGCCTTCATTCCCCAGGATTTTCCAGAAAGGGATACTCTTGCGCATTCCTTTAATCTCAGGTTTGGAGAGAGGGATATGGTATTTCCCAAGAGATAGAATTTTTTTGGGCTTGCCTATCCGGGCTGAAGAGAGATCAGGAAGATAAGTTTTAGGATCCCGGCTGAGAAAGTCGAAAATGTTGTGTTTGGACGGACTGGTACCGGTCATAAAAGAAGACCAGGCTACAGGGGATATGGCCGGAGTGGTCGTCTGAAGCGGAGCATAGGCCCCCGTTTTTTTTATTTTTGAGAAATTCGGGAGCTTCCCCTCAGCCATGAATTTCTCCGCAAGAGTGGGCTCCATCCCATCCAGGCCTAAGATGATGAGTTTATTGATTCGGCTTTTTTTATACGCCTTTTGTCCCTTGATTATGCGGATGAGGAATCGAATGGGCCAAGTCAGAAAGGAAAAGACAGCCAGGAAAAACGTCAATAGAAGGACCAGAAAAGAAGAGAGAAAGGCAAAACCTGCTCCTGGGCCGACATACGCCTGCAGAGGTAGAGAAATAGCGAGGAGAAGAAAAAGAAAGAAGATTTTTCGATTTTTCTTCCTATTCTTCATCGAAGTCATCTAAAATTTCCCAGGATTATCGCTGCCAAATCAGAGATTGTGAGTTCTTCTCCATGTTCTGTTTGTGACCAGAAAAAGGCATCATGCCATGTGTGCATTCCTTGAAGGCTGGTACGGCCGAATACTTCTTTTTTCTTAACCGACCCTTTCATGTCAAAGCCGGGCTCGGAAAGGACGATTAAATCCGGACCTTGGGGCACATACGGACCTGAATAGATTTCTTCCGCATTGAAGACGCGTTTGACTACTTTTTTACCGGTGTATTCCATCCCCTCCAGCTTTTTCTTGATTTCTTGTTTAAGAGAGTCTTTTTCTGACTGTTCGACGCAACCTTGAGGGAATTTTTCTTTCATGTTCAGGTAGATCCGGTTTGGATCCATGGCAAAAGCTCTTGTAGTGGGATTGATCTCGGAGAGGCTTTCAGGGGATGAAGTCGCAAATCCTAAGTACCCTTCCTTCTCAAGCCAGGCATTGAGGTAGACTTCTTGTTCAATCCCTGTGAATCCATGGTCAGATAGGAGATAGAGCGGGCTGTCTTCACCGGCAATTTTTTTGGTAGACTCAACGATTTTATGGATTATTCTGTCGATTTGACTGTAGTAATCGAGAAACCTGCGGTGGCCCTCGTGATTTTCGTCTTCGTAAGCATCCCACTGGAAATGGTGGAGTCTGTCCGTTCCAGTCACGACGAATTCAAAATAATCCCATTCCTCTTTCAGCAGGGATTCCAGAGCTTTTTGGCGGGCTCCCAGTGTTTTTAAAAGCTCCTGCCAGAGAAATTCGGAATCTTCTCTTGACTTAAGAGTATCGATATCTATCATGTAATCCATTTTTTCCAGAGTTGATAGGAATGAAAGAGGATAGACGGCCTTGGATAACTCTATGGCGACGAAGCCTGAGATGAGGATGCCGTTGATTTCTCGAGCCGGGTAGGTCGAGGGCTGGTTGATGATGATACATTTTTTTCCCCGTTCTCCGAGGGAGTCCCAGAATGTTTCCTTTTTTAAGTCAAGAAAATTCGGAAAACGAAGAGAATATGAGTCCTTCTTTAAGTCTGTAAAGCCAAAAATCCCATGTGTGCCGGGATTCGTGCCAGTCATGAAATTCGTCCAGCTAACTGAAGAGATTTCTGGAAGGCTGGCTTTCATTTTATGAAGATGGCCAGATTCGATGAGGCGTGAGACCTCAGGCATTATCCCTTTCTGCGCAAGGTCAAGCAGGAGAGAGTGGGGGACGCCGTCCAGCCCTATAACGAAAACCCTTTTCTTCTTTTTTTTCTTAAACAGCATCATAAAACAAATCATTATAGCATTGATTGGAATTTCTCTCCAGAACAGAATAATTATCAGAAGCAACTCCACTTCTGTGCTGGCAAACCAAGGTAAAACCTAATGAATGATCAAGCTGAATGTTTTCGATGCACTCAGTCTGATCTATAGTGCATCCTGTTGTCAAGAATTTGGAGATGCTTTTAAAGCTATCAGTAATAATTAAGGAAACCCACATAATACAGAAGAAGTTTTATCGACTAATCTGACTCTTTTGAGGCCAGGATTATCCTGGCATCGACAGAGGTG
>CAZSGR010000178.1:0-7047 GCA_964606185.1 uncultured Eubacteriales bacterium | reverse complement strand
AGGACCAAGGATTTTGAGAATAAAAAAACGGCAAGAATTTTGTTGCTGATTAGTTCACCCTTTTTCTGGGTCACCAGATAGAACGAAAAAAGCAGAAGTTGAACTAAAATTACAATGTTCAGAATGTCATTAAATTCAAACGTTGTGCTGACTTGCATGGTTTATTTTACCTTTATATAGTCTTTCGTTCCCTCCTTTAAATTTTAAATAATAAGGGGGGATAATTCAAGAAAATCTCAAATGGTCAAGGTTAAACTCAGGAACAGGGAATGAAATTTGAAAAGAATTATTTCCTCAACACGATCATAAGCATTAAGAATGAATATGCTCCATTTTTGAGATAATTCTTAGTCATTGGACTTCTCCCTACACTTATAAAAGAGTTTATGGTTCTTCTTATTGACATTATGAATAATCCAGGTTAAATCATTCTGCATTCCGCTTCAGATCATTGTTTCCATTCTCTCTCTATACAGAACAATTTCTCAATCATCGAACAGCCCCTCTCCATTTCTTGGTTTTCATTTCATTCATCGACTTTATTACTCACTATTAATTGAACAGCTGACTGGGGACAGTTGTGAGCGCAGAGTCCACAGCCGAAACATTTATCTTGATTGAATTGAATCCCATCGTTTTCTTCGGTTATCGCGTCAAATATGCAGTATTCAAGACAAGTCCCACATTCTGTGCACAGCTCCAGGTCTCGAGAAGCGATAAACCCAGATCTGCCCATAGAGGAAAATACCCCGTACTTTTTTAGTCCCTGCACAAACACACAACAGCACTCGCAGCAGTTGCAGAGATAATGCGGATTCTCTGTATCATTTATAGAATGAACCAGACCATTCTCAACAGAAATCTTGAGGATCTCTAATCCCTCTTGAACACTTATTTCTGCTCCGATTCCTCTTTCGATAAAGAATTTTGCCTTCTCTCCCAAGGCTAAACAGACTCGGCGGGGCTTATCGCATCTGTTATGGGTCATCCGGCAGAGGCAATCGATCACAGAAATAGCCGCTGCTCGTTGGAGATAATGAATGGCTTTGTGATGAGGGATCAACTGTCTTTTATCTTTGATTGTCTCTTCAACCGGGATCACACGGTACACGGGTTTCTCAGATGATCTCATTTCCTCCAGAGCCAGATCCATAACAGCCTTTTGAAATTGAGCTTTATCTACAGCGGCGAGTTCTTGGTATTTTGGGTTATGGTTGATGAACCTTTTTAAAATCAGCTCGAAGGGATTACTCTTATAATAAATATCTCCCTTTTTGGATTGTTTATCGAGATAACCTTTTTCATAAAGGGATTCAATAAGTGAGACAGAGGATGGAGAGAATTCAGAAATGAGGTTCGAGATGTTTACTTCCTTATCCACTAAATAATTCAGTATGACAATCTCTTCATCTCTTAAAAATTTGTGAATAGAATTCTTGATCTCTCCTTTCACTCTAAACTTATCGACAAATAGTGAAATATTCCTTTTCATTTCAATGATAACCAACCCTTAGAGATAGATATTTGCCTTTTTCTGCGTATTAATCTTATTAAGTTTATAAATTTTTTGTATAAAAATCTTTAACAACTTTCTAATTTAGCTGTTTTCTTTTTTATTCGCAGAAGGATATGAGCTAAAATTGACCTTCATAAAAACATCAACAAAAGGAAACAGAAATGTCCGAGCCGATGTCAGGTTTACGTTTTATTCTCGACCATGTTGTTCATAAATTGATGCAAGAGTATTCAGTAATGTAATTCGAATTTTATTTTGCCTTCTTATCTGATCATCACTGACTAAATTATTGTGTTCGCAATATAATAGTCCACTTGTAGGGGGTGCAATCCAACCTCCTCCAGCAAAGAATTTTAATAAATCTTCTTCAAGTAAATCATCTTGTATCTTCCATATCTTTTCTTGACTAATATTTAGTTTTTTTGCGATCGGCAGCGCTGATCCACGTGGAGGAGGCAAGGCTCTGGGTTACTGAGCATCAAAAAGGTCATTTTTTTCTCGGCTTGATTTTTCCATAACCCTGATTCGCCAGATCCAAATCACAAGCACTAGGAGAGAAGCAGCGACTCTCAGTGGGGGCGATGTCGTGAAAAAGTCGAATATACCGTGAACTAAAGCGGCAATCGAGAGGCCTATCAGGGAAGCCTTGAGAAGAGATTTTCCATGAATTCGAGCTTTTCCGACTGTGTATCCCCATATGGAAGAAAAAATAGTGTGTGTTAAAGGAGAAGCAAAGGCGCGGCCGAAGAGTTCAAGACCCTCCAGGTATGCCAGGTGGTAAATATTCTCAAAACTTGCGAACCCAAGCGCTATCGTTGAGGCGTAGACAATGCCGTCTATTTTTTCATCAAAGGCCTTGAGTCTTAAAATGATCAGAATAAAAGGAAGGAATTTAAAAAGTTCCTCAATCAATCCAATCACGCCAAGGCTGTAGAAGAAGAATTGAAGTCTATGGCTTTCCATTAATGCGCTGGGATCATCTGGGATTCCGATGAGAGGAAGGAGCCCGTAAAATTTTAAGCAAGCGAAGGCTGCGATCAGCCCCAGTATATAGGTTATTCCCAGGTTGCGGATGGGCTCCGGTTGATAGCGGTCCTTGTAATAGAAGTAGCCAGACCAGAAGGCTGCGGGGGCGATAATTCCCGAGAGAATAATCCAGATTGTCATTCTGATTCAGTGAATGATTTTACTATAAATGCTGCCGTTTATGGAATTCGCCTTATGAAGCCCCAAAAAGGACTCATGTGTGAGTGTTAGATGGTTTGAGAAAAAGCCGAGAATTCTTTAGCGGATATTCTTTATCTCAGAATCATCGATATTTAATATCACTTCACTCTCGTAAAAAAGCTCTAGGAGGAAATTGTCCCGGCGTTCCATTTCCTTTTTCAAGGCCTCAATCGCTGTTTCTGATACTCTGTGCACTGAATTCAGAGCTGTCTTGACATAGTAGAGGTCATTGTTCAACTGGGAAAGACTCATCTTTTCCAACTCCTTGGAAAAAATTATTTCCGGAGATTTCGGGTATTCTGCTTTGAAATGAGGAGCGGTCTCCAGAGATTCATACTTTTTCAACACAGGAGTCTCCTCGTCCTCAGCCTGCTCCTCTTCGGATTCTTGAGTCTCCTCTTTTGTTTTCTCTTCGATTTGTTCTTCCATGCTGGTGATTAATCTGTTCAGTTCCTCTTTTGCGCGATTCATTTTTTCTATTTCTGCCGTAATGAGCCCGATGTCTCCTTCCAGGTCTGTGGTAGCCAGACAGAGAACATAAAAGCCGAGAAGATCTTTCTGAGGAGTAGTAACAGTTCTAAACTGATCCCTGGCAACTTGTGAAGCGATGAAAATTGGATTACTCTCCACACCTAAAGACAGGTAATTTTCTTTGAAAGACTGGACTGCCTGAACGATTTTGGGCTGAGTCGAAGGATGGAGCTGCTTTTTGATCCTATACTGTTCATTCTGGATTTTTTTCTTATCGATAGTTTGGGATTGATCTCCTGATAATCCTGCTGTGAGGATGCAAAATGTAAAGGTAGATAAAATTACGCGGGAGACTAATGTATGGATTTTAATTCTCATCTCTTCTTTCCTTTAATAATTTTTATATTCGGAGATTCTTGTGAGTTATTTTGCTGGCGACGTTTTTTTATTCGCTGTGGATTCATCCAAATTCCCCTCGAGAAACCTTATACCACAGGAGTAGCCTGATGTCAAAAGAGGTGAGATGTCCGGGAGATCGGAAGAGCCAGATTTATTTGATGTTTTGGAGGAGCATATCCTGCGTAGTCGATATTTTCTTTCTTTTCCTAAAAGACGGATGATTTTTTTTGGAGCGTTTTAAATATATATACCAAGAGAGAGTATGTCAAGATTCTGAAGTTCCGAGGGATGTTTAGAAAGAAGAGGGAGATAAAGTACACGGCTGCCACGAACAGCAGATAATTGAGCAGAGCTTCTCGTCTTAATCTGTATGTGATTCAGGCTAGTCGAGTTTTGTAGAAGTCGAGCTTCCGTAATAAATCCCATTGAACAGGAACTTAAAGGTTCCATGGGGTTGAGCGCGACGTGCGATTTCTGGTCCGAAGAGGAAAAGCTTTCCCTTGCCCATATTCGCTTCAATAACAGCAATTCCTCCATAAAGATGATGCTTTCCCCAGGCCCAGCCGCTTCTTAAGGGATCTTTGTTGTCAAACCAGGCCACCGGACTCACTCCTTTTAGAGAAGCTTCGGGCAAGAGTTTGAAGACGGGGCTGTTGTTGAAGTTGACGTCCAGTTCCTCTGGTATGCCATAAGCCAGTGGATTGGTGTTGTCCACAAGAATCCGGAGAACGGAACCGGGCACAAAAAGTTTTCCCCTTGGCAGGTGTCTTTCTGTCCCATCGTCAAGCTTTTCAGTGAGGGCGTCGGCGATGGGAAGGCCGGCGTGGTAGGCCAGGTTGGTTGAGCTTCCGATGGTCAGCACGGTCCCGCCATCTTTTATAAATTGGAGTAGCTGGGGGATAGTCTTTTCAGCGGTTACCCGGCCTATTCGATTCCTGTATTCTGAAGGAATAGTTTTAAGATCAGGCGAAGAGAATGAGCGATATCGGCTGGCTCCTTCACTCCTGAAACTGGGTATGGCTCGGCTGACAAAGATAAGCGCGTCGAATTGACTGTTGAGCTTGCCTCCGTCCAAAGCAGGAGGATAGACGACTTCAAACGGGAACTCGAATTGCTCGAGGATCCATCTCATCCAGCCGGAATCCATGGACCCGCCGTAACTGTCCCATAGTCCGATGCGCAGTGGCTTCAGTTTGAACACTTCACCAGTAGGTTTTGTTCTGATTCCTTCAAAATTAAGTCCGATTTCCTCTGCAATTTTTTCCAACCTGGAAGCCGTCGTGGACTTGGCAGCAATGAAGATCGTCCCTTGAGGATAGGTCTTTCCTCCAGATTGAAATGCCTGTTTGAGCCAGTAAATGTCCTCTTTGTTTTTCAAGAGCCGGTTTATGGCGATAAAGGCATCATTTACCCTGTGATCTAACAGGAATCCGACTGCATTCCTGCCGCCAGTGACTTTGCCGGCTGGCGGCTCAGCCAGATCTTCGATTTTCTCGAAAGGCCCGTCAAAACCATCCAGAATCCGGTCAAACTCCACTCCCATCTGGAAAGCAAGCGTCCAGCCTGCGTTGTCATAGGGAGCGATCGGTGGGCCTCCCGGATAGGGAATATCGTCTGGATGATTCTGGGGCTCGAACATCGAGAGTATATGGGGACGGAAGGCCTGGGCGGTCTTAACGATGTAGGAGCCTTTTGGATAGGATTTCTCATTGACTTTAAAGGAACGAGTTGCCTGGTGAACGAAAACACCGCTCTTAATGAGAGCATTCACGAATTTTGTCGCGGTGAGAAAATCCGCCTGGTCTGAAGGAAGAATGTACCCTCTTGGGTCCCTTTTGTCCGGTGTGAAGAGCATATCGTAGTATTTTTTCGGATAGCCTCGATAGCGACCAGAGCCTCTCTGTGTTGTCTCATCTTTTCGAATGGCTTCTTCAATTTCAGTGATTCTCTTCGGCTTGATGGTCCAGTGGTCACGGCTGCCCTTGTCGATGGAGTTTTTCCCCATCCTGTAGATATTCATCAAAAAATCCTCGCGGTGTTTGGAAGCCAGGTCGAGAATAGCCCGGTTGGCTGTGATCATGTATTCGATCGATTGGCGGAAATGCCACTTTTGGGGATGGATCGGAAAGGGGAGGTCGTTTTTCGGGAGCAGTCTTTGAGGGAGGAATGGGATCTCCATGGGGGTGGGATTACCGATGGTTTCCGTGAGGATTCCGATCATGTTATGGAAATAGGCCGCGGTGCGGAGCCCGCCGTTCCACCAGGTGGAATAACTTGCTCCTTTCCGCATTGTTGCCCCGGGCTTACCTTCGGCCACAAAGCGATTGTGCATGGCCACTCCGACCAGTTCGATTCCCAGCGGCACAAGAGGGTCGAAGTAGTAGTTGAAAGGATCACGGAAGGGAGGCGCGAACAACACGCAGCCGGACGGCCCTGATTGATGCTGGTTGTAAACAATCTGCGGAAACCATTCCCGGTAGAGCATGCGGCTGACGGCTTCGGTCTCAGGCTGAGTGATCATGTAAAAATCTCTGTTGTTGTCATGTCCGATATACTTCTGGTACAGACGGGGAAGTCCGCGTGTTGAACGCTTGGTGGGGTCTTTTTCCCGCATATACCAGTTTGACACGAGGTCCATCCCGTCTGGATTGGGGCAGACAAGAAGCAAGATGACATCATCCAGAATCCTTAAAGTCTCCGGGTCATTGCGGCTTGCCATTTGATAGACCATCTCGATCAGTTGCTGTGAACCCAATACCTCTGAGGCGTGCAGTCCCCCGTCGATCCAAACTACTGCCCGTCCTTCAGCGGCCAATTCAAGAGCCTCTTTTTCGGAAAGTCCTTCGGCGAGAGCCAGACGCCGGGAGATCTCCTTTAGCCGGTCGATTTTCTTCTGATTTTCCGGAGAGGTAATGATGGCCATGTACATCGGATTTCCTTCAGCGCTTATCCCTATTCCTTTATATGCCACGCGGTCTGATTCCAGGGAAATCTTTTTTAAATATTCTGTATACTGGGTATTGTTAGCCAGTTGATAGTCGTCGCCGGCTTTGAAACCGAAATGTTCTTTCGGAGTCGTTATTTTTTTTTGTGATAGACCCGGCGCAGCGGCTAACGCCATGATCAGAAAGAGAGAAACAAGAATCTTTTTGTTACGCATTCTTTACTCCTTTTTCTTTTTTCTGGTGTGGGATAATGTTGATTTTGTTTATTTTTAATTTTTCCGGCATCTGTGCGGTTCCGGATATCCTTAGACTCTCTCCATTTGCATCCAAGTAAAAGCTTATATCAGAGAAGAAATTTGATGTCAAAATAAATATTGTTAATATTGGGGTCAGGGCTCGACATTAGACATTTGCTTAAGGAATCAAATCATATAATTATTTCAAGATTAAAGTCTGACTTCAAATTTACAGCATCGATGCAGATATGGC
>CAZSGR010000177.1:0-7084 GCA_964606185.1 uncultured Eubacteriales bacterium | reverse complement strand
GGAGAGGAAAAAGCGCCTGATTTCGGGGAAAAAGAGTCAGTTGAAGCTCCTCCAGTGGAGAGGGAGCCAGATACACCTTTAAAGGAAAAGCCGATCCCAGAGGAGAAAGAGACAGAGATCGAGGAGAGCGATACTATGCAAACCATGTTTTCAGGGAGGTGGAAGAAGCATTGGCAGGATAAGCCGGGATCTGAAGAGGAACCGGGAGAAGGCGTCAAAGAAGAGCCCAAAGTGGAACCCGAAGAGGAGAAGGTTCCCGACATCCATGAGAGAGAGACGGTTGCGGCTGAGGCTCCTGGAGAGAAGATGGACGAAACAATTAGGACTGAACCCCAGCCAGAAGTTGAAATCGAGCCCAAGGTGGAAATAGAATCTGGAGAAGGGGCGAAGCCAGAAGTAGAGATGGCACCAGGACCAGGTGAAGGCGGAGTCAGTTCCTTTACAGGCAGACGCGCCTCCGATGCTATTGAGGTATTGAATAAATTCAAGAAAACAGAACCTGAAGAAGATGGCGAAGTATGTTATTACGAGTACGACGAGAGAAGAATAATTGACAGCGAGTGTCTCGTCAATGCCATGCAAAATCATCTGGATGAGGGGAAGAAGCTTTACGAGAAGCTTGCCCAGACAGAAGCGCCCAAGGATCAATTTTTCGTCAAACAGGAAATTATCAGACATCAAGAAGCTCTCCGGGGAATTATTGAAATAGCGACAAAATTATTGGAAAAAGAAAACAGCAGCCTGCCTCAGCACACTATTGAAGTCATTAATGAAAAGGTTCTCAAAGAAACGCTTGAAAGCTTGAGTATGCAGAACTGGAGTAACCAGGATGATTTCACATTTTTTGATGAATACGCAAAGAAAATAAAGCATGAATTTGATATGCGTACAGAACCCAAAGTAGAGTTCTTAAAGTCCATAGTAGATGCATTAGGGATTTAATGAGCGCAAAACACTTCATCTAGAATATCACTCCTTAAACTCGTGGGGAGTCAACGCATCCAAAAGCCAAAAAGTAGCCTGCCCCTTTATCATTCAGCAGTCACTCACTGTCTGGTCATATTCTTATAATCGATACCGTTTTATCCTCGAATCATCTTTTACCGTTTACGCTTTCCATTTCATTGTGGTATATTCAAAGAAAATCAGGATTCAGATATGGTTCGTGTCAGGTTTGCTCCGAGCCCCACCGGATACCTCCATATCGGCGCTGCCCGAACCTCATTATTTAACTGGCTTTTTGCCCGCCATCATTCGGGGGAATTCATCCTCCGCATCGAAGATACGGATTTCGCCCGCTCCTCTGACGAGATGAGTAAGGGGATTTTAAAAGGGCTGAAATGGTTAGGATTGGATTGGGATGAGGGCCCGTTTTTCCAGTCAGAAAGGATTGATGTTTACAAAAATAAGGCAGAGGAGCTCGTGGAAAAAGGCTATGCGTATTACTGTTTTTGTCTTCCTGAAGAAATTCAACAAAGGAAACAGGAAGCCTCTTCTACGGGGAAATACTGGGAGTATGACCGCCAGTGCTTTCGGCTAACGGAAGAGGAGAAACAGCGGTTTGAGAAAGAAGATCGGCCTCATGCGATCCGATTTTTTGTTCCAGAGGGAGAGATAAAATACACAGACCTTATCCATGGAGATATATCCGTGGAAAACCAGAATATTGAGGATTTTGTTCTTCTGAGAGGGGATGGCCTGCCCACTTACCATTTATCAGTCGTCGTTGATGATATCGAGCAGGGAATCACTCATGTCATTAGGGGAGATGACCATATTACTAACACTCCTAAACAGATTCTCCTTTACAGGGCTTTTGACTCCCTTCTTCCCGAATTTGCACACCTGGCTCTTATCCTCGGTCCTGACAGGAAGAAGTTGAGCAAGAGGCACGGGGTGACTTCTGTTCTTCAGTTCAGGGAAGAAGGATATTTTCCACAGGCCATGTTGAATTTTCTGGCTCAGATGAGCTGGTCTCCAGGGAAGGAAGAAAGAATTTATTCTGCTGAGGAAATGATTCAGGGCTTCTCGCTCGAGAAGCTGAGTAAAGGAAGTCCCATCTTTGATCTGGCAAAGTTGGAATGGCTTAACGGACAGTTGATATCCAGTATGACAGCCGAGGAGCTTGCCCCTTATGTCAAAGAAGAGCTGAAAAAGGAGAATCTCTGGAAGGGTGAATTGGCACAAGAACGAAAGAAATGGTTCCTGAAATTGATCGACCTTCTCAAAGAGAGAAGCCGGATAATTAAGGACTTTGCTGTGAGAGCCAGGCCTTTTCTATCCGATGATTATGAATTTGATCCTGCCGGAGTCGAGAAGCACTTGAGAGATGAAAGGCTTGAGACTCTTCTTCCTCTTTTAAGAGATGATTTTTTTATAATGGATGATTTTTTTGCGGATGATATCGAGCAGGTCTTACGGCAGCGAGCTGAAAAGGAGGATGTCAAAGCAGCTCTCTTCATTCATGCCGTAAGGATGCTCGTGGTGGGGACACCTGTGAGCCCTGGAATTTTCGATGTACTCGAGCTTATTGGAAAAGACAAAACGATCGAAAGAATAGATAGATTTAAAACTCAATTTGGGAACTCCGGGATACAATAGCTGATTGGGAGAAGGATCATTAGAAGAGGAGAGGATGCCATTGCGGGCGAAGCGTGGCAATCTCGCTTATTTGTCCCTGCGAGGTATTATGTGATTTATTCGCTTTGCTCGGAACAGGCTTGGAAACCTCGTGCCTCTGCCATTATGAGGAAGAGTGGTAATCTCGCTTATTTGTCATTGCGAACGAAGTGTGGCAATCTCATAAGAAAAAATTTATACTCAAAAGATAAGCCAGAGATATCGGACTCCGTCAATAGGAGGCTATCATGACTGATTCAAAAAAATATGAATACAAGGAAATACAGGCACCCAGAGGCACACGGCTCAACACAAAAGGATGGTCCCAGGAAGGTGCTCTCAGGATGATGATGAACAATCTTGACCCGGAGGTCGGAGAAAAGCCCGAGGAGTTGATTGTCTATGGAGGCACGGGTAAAGCGGCCCGGAACTGGGAATGCTTCTGGGCGATCGTCTCCAGCCTGAAAACCCTAGAGAACGATGAGACCTTGATCGTTCAGTCCGGAAAACCGGTCGCTGTGTTCAAAACTCACCCGGATGCTCCTCGTGTTTTGATTGCCAATGCTCTGGTTGTGCCGAAGTGGGCCACATGGGATGAATTCCGGCGGCTGGAAGCCAAAGGCCTGACTATGTATGGCCAGATGACGGCTGGCAGTTGGATCTATATCGGGACGCAAGGCATCCTTCAGGGTACGTATGAGACCTTGGCCTCTGTGGCTCGGACTCACTTCGAGGGAACGTTGAAAGGAAAATTAGTGTTGACCGCAGGGCTGGGCGGGATGGGAGGAGCTCAGCCTCTCGCTGTAACCATGAATGAAGGAGTGGTAATAGTCATAGAGGTGGATAAAGACCGAATCAAGCGGCGTCTGGATACACAATACGTGGATACAATGGTGAAAGACCTGGATGAAGCATTGAAGCTCGCTGATGAGGCGAAAAATAAAGGCAAAGCATTATCCATCGCCCTTCTCGGAAACGCGGCAGATATCCTTCCTGAATTTGTGAAACGCAAGATCACCCCCGATGTTCTCACAGACCAGACATCCGCACACGATGAGTTGAACGGGTACGTTCCCCACAGAATTCCTTACGAGGAAGCCTTGATCCTGCGGAAGGAAGATCCCGAAGACTATATAAAAAGAGCGTATCATTCCATGGTTGTTCATGTAGAAGCCATGCTCGAGCTCCAGAAAAGAGGCGCAAAGACCTTTGATTATGGGAATAATATACGCGGCCAGGCACAGAAGGGCGGTTTAGAAGATGCTTTTGATATCCCTGGATTCGTGCCCGAGTATATCCGTCCGCTCTTCTGCACGGGTAAAGGCCCATTCCGCTGGGCAGCTCTCTCGGGGAAACCAGAAGATATTTATGCGACTGATGAGGCTGTGCTCAGAGAATTCCCGGAAGATAAGCCTCTTGAGAGATGGATTCGGAAGGCTCAAAAACATGTCAAATTTCAAGGTTTGCCCTCCAGGATATGTTGGCTTGGCTACGGAGAGAGGGAACGGTTCGGGGCGTTGATCAACCACCTCGTGAAGAAAGGCGAGATTTCGGCACCCATAGTCATTGGCAGGGATCATCTGGATGCCGGGTCTGTGGCTTCGCCGAATAGAGAGACTGAAGGAATGAAGGACGGCTCGGATGCTATCGCGGATTGGCCGATCCTGAACGCGCTTCTTAATGCAATAAGCGGCGCGTCCTGGATTTCGGTCCATCACGGAGGGGGAGTGGGCATCGGTCTTTCGATTCATGCCGGCATGGTTATAGTGGCTGACGGCCAGGATTCCACAGAGAAGCGGCTGCGCAGAGTCCTGACGGTTGACCCGGGCCTGGGAGTGGCCCGGCATGCAGACGCTGGGTATGAAGAGGCCATCCAGTGCGCCAAGGAAAAAGGAATTAAAGTCCCTCTATTGAAGTGAGAGTCATTAATTTAAGAGTTGCATTATTCCCCCTTATTTTTATAGATTAATAGACGAAGGAGTGATGCCATGTTTAGAAAATACGCGCTTGTTTTAATAATTCTTCTATTTATCGGCTGTAGCCGGACAATGATTGTAACAGTCCCTCCTGCAGTGGAATTGATACCATACGGCAACATCGGGTTGATTTCTTTTTCAACTGAAAATGCCAAGGGCCAGCTCGATAAAATGGCCACACAGCGTTTTTTACAGGCTATTACTCAATCTCAAAGGGGAGCACAGCTTATCGAGATCGGTGATCTTAATGAAGTTTTGGCAAAAGTCAGTGAGACCTCAATCGATCAAGAAACAGTGAAAACTATCGGAGAGAATTTTAATGTGAAAGCAGTTTTTTCCGGGAAAATCAGCATCTCTGACGTCAAGCCAAAAGTCAGCATTGGCGCTTTGATAAAAAGCATGGGAGTCCGCGCGAGCTTCACTATTTCTATGACAAGTCGGCTGTATTCCACTGAAACAGGGGCAACTCTCTGGACTGATTCTGTGCGGTGGGAAGACTCTTTGGCGAATCTGAGCTTGAGTGAAGGCGGAATTCCTTCCTTCAACGTGAGGGATCAGGATGAAGCCTATGCCACTCTTATTGAGAACATGATTTATGAGTTGACCCGGGATTTTCGCCCCACTTATCAGCGTGTCAGAAAGACTAAATATTAAAAAAGGGGGCAGGCCCCTTTTTCTGAACCAAAAAGATAGTTAGACTCGCTCAATAATTCGGCAATCCTTTTTAAGACGTCATTGCGAGCGAAGCGTGGCAATCCCATAAAAGAGATAATGAAAATTCTTTTTTATGAGACTGCTCCTTCTTTACACTCATCGCAATGATAATTTCTTCCTAGAAGATTGGCGCGTCACGACGTTCCTCGCAATGACAAGCGGGCAGGAAAAGGAGAAAAAAGGGGACAGGCTGCTTTTTTTAATAAAAGTTTCCTGTCCCTTTTTTTATTTAATTTTATAGCTTTGGATAAGGTTGATCAATTGGACGCGGTTTTTGACATCGGTTTTTTGATAGATCCGGTAAACGTGGTCTTTCACTGTTTGAAGTGAAATAAACAGATCATCACTGATTTCTTTATTCGTTTTCCCTTCGCATAACTGTCGAATGACCTCTTCTTCACGCCTGGAGATCTTAAATTCCTCTAAGAATTGATTCCAGGTCAGTTTATCGGTCTCCTGGGGGAGCGGTGCGATGAAATGTTTTTTCAGATAAGATCTCCAATAGAGGAGGGGAGGGATATTTCCTGATATAAAGACCAGAAGATGGATGGCTGCAAGTGTGTTGCTCCGCTGGGAGAAGAAAAAGAGGATAATACCTGTGCAAAAAACAAACATGTTCAGAAAAGCGAACATCCGGACAGATTTTCGTTTATTTCTATCCTTGATCTTGTATGCATGAATAAAAAGTTGTGACAGGGCCATGATGAGAACCAGGATTTCCAGGATAACATACAGGTATGAAATGGCGGATGAAAGGACAGCGTACTGTTTGTCTCCATAATCAGAAAGATTAAATAAGATGATAACACTCCCATAGCCGAAGAAAATAAAAATCAGTGCAAAGAAATAGCTTAGGCTAAAAGTTCTTGACAATTTCTTCTCAATGATTTCGCGGCATAGCCTGATAAACATGTACCAGGCAAGGATCAGGAAGGGGATTCCGAGAAAAGAGAAAAAATGCCCGATTGTCTCGATGGTTTGGAATGTAGAGACTTGTTGCCTGAGTATTTTTTTGGCTATGAGTTGGCCAAGGATTCCGTACATGCCGAAAACATTGATGAATATTTGAAAATACAGATAAGTGGAGAGATAAGTCAGTCTGTATTTTTTCTGCAGTTGATAAGTGATCAGAATGGTATACAGACCCGCACAAACAGAGAGAAGAATGACCGTAAAAAAAAGAATGTTATTCATTTCTCGGGTTCAACTCATTCATCTTACATAAAATACACAATAAAAGTGATTTTTTCAAAAACAATAAATCACCTTCCTGAATATCCTGGATTATTCATGAGTCGAGGTTGATGTAGACGTCGTTGTGAGGAGAGAAACGACAGCGGCAATCTCATGCCTGTGTGCATGAACATGAGATCGCCACGTTTTGCTCGCGATGACAATTGATCTAATAAAAAGGTCGTCAGATTTGCTCGCCCGAAGGGTAAAAGATGCCGACATGTGATGATCAGTTATCCTTTAGAGATCTTTTGTTTAAGGTGTCGGCGTATTTTATGAATAATTCAGGGAACCTGTGTTATTCACGAGTCGAGGTTGCCGTAGATACGAGGCACAGCGCAAGATGCTGTGGTCGTCCACCGCTCTTGCGCTGTAACGAAGTAGACGTCGTTGCGAGGAGAGAAGCGACAGCGGCAATCTCGTGCAATTAGCGATTCACTATGAGATCGCCACGCTTTGCTCGCGATGACAATTTTACTAAGCCCGGAGGGTAAAAGATGCCGACATGTGATGATCAGTTATCCTTTAGAGATCTTTTGTTT